>JAUZOF010000003.1 GCA_030706585.1 Bacteroidota bacterium | reverse complement strand
TGCTACCTGAAGTATTGCGTTTCAATATGTCGGCTGATGTAAAACGTCACGTAGAACTGGCCATTGCGCTTGGCGTTGAGCCTAAGGAGAGTGATGAAGCGACTGCTGTAGCCGGTATCGAAAAGATTGAAGCCATCTCCAAAGCTTGTGGCATTCCACAGCATTTGACTGAAATCGGCATCACTGAAGATGTCCTTTCGGAACTGGCTGATATTGCAATGAATGTTACCCGTTTGCTCAAGAATAATCCGAGAGAGGTGACTAAAGAAGATGCAATTGCGATTTACAAGAAATTGCTGTAGACCTCTCCCCAGCCCTCTCCAAAGGAGAGGGAGCTGATACTGCAAAATAATTATTTGAACTAAAAACAATTAACGCCTCTCAAAAGTCCCCCTTCGATACTGTCATTTGACAATGAAATTGATCAAAAAACCAGTATCGTTATTTGTGTCAAAAGACAATATTTCAAGCAGTTACAACTTTGCTAACTGTTAATAAGTTAACATATTGTCATTTGACACAAATATAGGGGGATTTAGGGGGTCTTCGATTATGAAACCCATATTAGGAATAAGCATGGGCGACCCGGCCGGAATTGGACCGGAGATCTGCCTCAAAGCGTTATCTGACACTTCTGTTTATGACCGTTGTCGTCCGATGGTGGCAGGTGATGCCGCTGTTATGAAACAGGCTGCTCAGTTTTTGAACAGCCCATTAAAGATCAATGCCATCAAATCCGTATCTGAAGCCAAATTTGAATTCGGAACTGTCGATGTTTACGATCTGGGCAATGTCAATATAGCCGAATTGAAACCGGGACAGGTTTCGGCAATGGCCGGAAATGCCGCTTTCGAAGCAGTTCGTAAAGTGATTGATCTGGCGTTGGCCGGTGAGATCGATGCGACCGTTACGGCTCCGATTAACAAAGAGTCTATCCACAAAGCAGGACATAACTTCTCCGGGCACACTGAAATTTATGCCCATTTTACCAATACGGCTAAATTCGCCATGCTGTTGGCCGACGAAAATCTGCGCGTGATTCACGCCACAACACATGTTTCGTTGCGTAAAGCGTGCGATCTTTGTACCAAGTCGAGAGTGTTGGAGGTGATCCAGTTGCTGAATGACGCTTGCGTTCAGTTCGGCATAGAGAATCCACGTATTGCGGTGGCCGGATTGAATCCTCATGCCGGAGAGAACGGTCTGTTTGGTGACGAAGAGATCAACGAAATCATTCCCGCAATCCAGGAAGCCAATGCTAAAGGCTACAACGTGGAAGGACCTGTTCCTCCGGATACCATGTTTGTAAAAGCGGTTCAGGGAAAATATGACGGGTGCGTGGCGATGTACCACGACCAGGGACACATTCCGTTCAAACTCGAAGGCTTCCAGTGGGACAATGAAAAACAGACTATGAAGAGCGTGAAAGGAGTAAACATCACCCTCGGTTTGCCTATTATCCGTACTTCTGTGGACCACGGAACTGCGTTTGAGATTGCCGGAAAAGGTATTGCCTCACCGGATGCATTGCTGGTGGCAATCGACTACGCTATTCTGATGGCTAAACACCGCAAGAAATGATAACCGTACTGGCTGACGACCTTACCGGAGCGGCTGAAATGGCAGGTGTCGCTATGCGCTATGGCCTTCGGGTGGCATTTGGTATCGAATCGATACCTGATGTTGAATCCGATGTGCGTATTGTAGCGACTGATAGCCGTTCCGTTACCGAAGAAGAGGCTTTTGCCCAACATCTGCGGTTGACTCAGGATGCACTGGCTTCTCCGGGCTGGCTTTTCAAGAAGACCGATTCGGTATTACGTGGTCATGTATTGGCCGAATTGGATGCCTTGTTACAAGCGACAGGAAAAAGCTCTGTTTTGTTACAGCCTGCCAATCCTTCAGTTGGTCGTTGCATCTGCGACGGTAAATATTGGGTAGGAGAGAGCCTGCTTCATGAGACCGGCTTTTCGACTGATCCTGATTTTCCCGCCAAAAGTTCGTCAGTAAAGGATTTGCTTTTGCATCGCAGCCCGCAGTTTGCAGCTAACAAGGAGTGGAATGTTTCCACGGCATTTACTCAAAATGGAATTTGTATTCCTGATGCTACTTCGGTAGAAGATTTGGGAAAAGCATTAGCAGAAATCTCTTCCGATACTCTGCTGGCAGGAAGTGCCGCCTTCTTCGAGCAGGTTTTGATTCATAAAGCCGGGGTAAAAGAACAAACAAATATCGTTCGTCCGGCTATCCATTCCGATTTTCTGATGATTTGCGGAAGTACACATCCGCAGGGCCGTCGCTTCGTTGAGCAGATTCGTGAAACAGGTTGTCCCGTACACTATTTTCCTCAATCATTATTGGAGGAGAACGAACCGGATGGAGAAATCGATAGTTGGTCAGCCAAAATGGTCAACGAATGGAATGAATCCCGCAAAATGGTGCTTTCCATTTCCAATGAGAGGGTTTCTTTTCCCCAAAGTTCTTCTGTTTTAGGTCTGCGAATGAGCAAAGTGATTCAGAATATATTGAATCAGTGCGATGTGCAGGAGCTGCTGATCGAAGGCGGTGCCACCGCTTACAGCGTGATGAAGTTTTTGGAATGGAATACGCTGATTCCCGTTCAGGAACTGGCTCCCGGTGTCGTTCGGATGCAGGTATCGCACTGTCCGTCACTTTTTCTCACCATTAAACCCGGAAGCTACCTTTGGCCTAATGGGTTGGGCGGAGTAGAGAGTTAGAAATATAATGCAACTGATTTATTTCATATAGAGCCTGGCAGGATTTGTTCCTGTCAGGCTTTTTTGTGCCCGTCAGGTTATGCTTTCGGTTTCTCAACGTCTATGGAATATGAGAATATCTTTTAACAAAATAAATTGTTCTTGTTGCAACCGGACGATATTATCCTTCCGTCTAACAGATAAATTCAATCAGAAAACCAGAAAAGATTAAGAGATACCTTTATGAAAACAACAACTACCATTAGTCAGCTATCAAGGATATCGTGGATTGTCCTGTTTAGCATTCTTTTCCCGGCTGTAATGTGTGCAGCATCTTTGGGAAGCGTGAAAGGTCGCATCGTTGACCAGAAAAAGCAGCCGGTGGAATTTGCTACCGCAGCCCTGTTGCGTGCCAATGATAAATCATTGGTAAAAGGAAGTGTTACCAACCGTTCGGGAGAATTCGTCATCGACAAAGTGGTTCCCGGCACTTACATCGTAACCGTCTCCATGTTGGGATATAATAAGGTGGAAACGGAGAAATTTGAAATCGGCGCCAACGCCAAAGTCGAACGTACCATTATCCTGAATGAATCGACTCACCAACTGAAGGAAGCTACCGTGGTGGCTAAACGTAAATTTATCGAGCAGCAAGCCGATAAGATGGTGATTAATCCGGAAGCTTCAATCACCACCTCTTCTGAAAATGTGTATGAGATCCTGAAAAAGCTGCCGGGAGTCTCTGTCGATAACAACGACAATATCAGCCTGAAGGGCAAACAGGGAGTGAAAGTGATGATTGACGACAAACCGACCTATCTCTCTGCGGATCAGTTGGCCAATCTGCTCAAAGGCATGCAGGGCAAGAATGTCGATAAGATTGAGATCATTGAAAATCCGTCGGCCCGTTACGATGCGGAAGGTAATTCCGGCATCATCAACATTAAGACGAAACACATCAAGGCGCCGGGATTCAATGGAAACGTGAGCGCGGGCCTGAATATCGGCAAACGTTTGGGCGATTTTGCTACGATTGACTTAAATGCTAATTCCGGCAAGCTAAACTTGTACGGTAACTACTCCTTCTACGATTGGCGGGGCTGGCATACGATGGATGGAACGCGTCGCTTTACCTCCTCGGAATTGGCAGGCGCTTACCAGAATATCTATTCGAAAGATAATAACAACGGTAACGCACATAACTTCAAGGTAGGGGCGGACTACTATTTAGCCAAAAATCATGTTGTGAGCGTGATGTTTCGTGGATCCTCCGGCTATAACCTGGGAGACGGAACTTCTCAGACATCCTTCTCAGACCGTAATCAGAAGCTGGATTCTACTATCATTACCTCTATGGATGACGATGCCCGTTGGCACAATTTTACCTACAATGCCAACTACAAATGGGACATTGACAGCACCGGACGTTCATTGACTGTGGATGCCGATTATGCGAAGTTTTATTTCAAATCAACCAATAATCAGTCCAGCAAATACTACAACAGCAACGGCCAGGACCTGAACCGTGATTTCGGATTGTTGGGTATTCAGACCGGAGATATCGATATCTTTACCGTGAAGGCTGATTACGTTCATCCGTTGAACAAGAAAATTACAATTGAATCCGGGTTAAAAACAAGTTTTGTAACCAATGATGGAAAATCAGATTTTGATGTGGATGATCAAACCGGTACTGTCTGGAATAGTGATCTTAGTAAGCACGATCATTTTATTTACGATGAAAATATTAATGCGGCTTACGTTAGCGGTCGCGGTCAGTTTGGTAAAACCTCGCTGCAACTGGGATTGCGCGTTGAGAATACCAACTCCAAAGGAAACTCGCTCTCGATGAACCGCGTGGATAAGAACCATTACACCAACTTGTTTCCTTCGCTCTATATTCAACAAAAACTGAATGAAAACAACCAGTTGGGATTCTCCTACAGCTATCGTATCGGACGTCCGAGTTACCATATTCTTAATCCGTTTGTATGGATACTCGACCCCTATACCTATATGAAGGGAAATCCGTTCCTGCAACCGCAGTTTACCCATTCGATGAGCGTGAATCACAGCTATAAAGGTAAATTCATCACCACCGTTGGCTACAATTACACGAAAGATCTCTTTACCGAAGTGATCCAGCAAAACGACGTGACGAAGGTGATTTACCAGACCAACGAAAACCTCAGCAATTCCATTGACCTGAATGCATCCGAGACAGCTCAACTGGAGTTAACCAAATGGTGGCGGATGAATGCAACCGTGACTGGCATGTTTAAGAAGGTGACTTCTGATTTCGCGGGTGCGATGAAGTTTCAACGCTGGAGCTATAGCGGAAACATGACCAACAGCTTCACGCTGCCGAAGGATTTCGGTATCGAGCTGTCCGGTCGCTATCAGTCCAAACAGTTGTGGGGGAACTTCTTCATCTATGACAGCTACGTTGTGGACCTGGGTGTGCAAAAGAAAGTATTGAAAAGCCAAGGCACGCTGAAAGTTTCGGTTGATGATCTTTTTAATACCAACCGGGGAGGCGGTTACACCAAATACGCCAATGTGGATCTGAATGTGATGAATCATTGGGACAGCCGCCGGTTGAACATCTCCTTTAACTACCGTTTTGGTAAGGATTCGTTCCAGACTCGCGCCAACCGTTCTACCGCATCAAGTGAAGAGCAGAGCAGGAGTGCTAAGTAATGGGTATTAGATAAAAAAACCTGACAGGTATGAAGTTGTAATTTAGGTTAACTTTCTCGGGCCGTAGCGTTGTGAAACGTTGCGGTTTGTCTTTTTATCCCCGCAAATCAAACATTCACCGACTTCTTCCCGCCTTCTGTAATAAATGTTGCAGAACAAATGCAGCCTAACAAGTACTTTTGCACCAAACATAAAAATAGAGGGATATATGTTGGTAAACAAGTACACTATTATCAGTTCTTTATTAGGAATCTTCTTATTTCTTGCTAATCCAGTTTTTGCATCACAATCAGATTCAATAACATTGAAACGACCCAAAGTCGCTCTCGTACTGAGTGGTGGCGGTGCAAAGGGCTTCTCCCACATCGGAGTGCTGAAAGTACTGGAAGAGGAGGGCATTCCTGTCGATATTATTGTGGGAACCAGCATAGGAAGTCTGGTCGGTGGGATTTATGCGATGGGTTATTCTTCTGATGAGATTTATCGTATCGCCAAGGCACAAAAGTGGGACGCGTTATTGAAAGACGAAGTTCCACGGGCTTATCTCTCAAGGCATGACCAGATGATTCGCCAGCGATACCTGCTTTCGCTCGATGTAGGACTTGATAAGAAAGTCGGACTTCCCCAGGCGCTTAAGAAAGGTCAGAATGTGATGAACCTCTTTTGCGGACTTGCCGGCAATGTGCCGGTGGACATGGATTTTTCCAAACTTCCTATACCTTTTGCCTGTGTGGCTGCCGACCTGGAGACGGGGCAAGAGGTCGTAATGAAAGATGGATTCCTGCCTACTGCGATGTTTTCGAGTATGGCGATTCCGACGCTTTTCCAATCGCCCCAGCGTAATCAGCGAACATTGATTGATGGGGGAGTGGTGAATAATTTCCCTATCGATGTGGCGAAAGAGATGGGTGCGGATATCATCATCGGTGTCGATTTGCAGCGCGACCCACCCAAGAAGAATGAGCTTAACTCAATGGATATTGTGGTCAACCAGTTGGTCGCATTTATGAGTAAGGAAAAATATGCCCAAAACACCCGAATGTGTGATATTCTCATTCGTCCGGATGTAACTAAATACTCGATGCTGGCCTTTACGGGGGAGGCGCTGGACTCCTTAACCCTGAGAGGTCGGGAAGCTGCCGATAAATACCGGGAGGAGTTCCGGAGGATAAAGGCTAAATATCATCTTGAACAAAACGTCAGCTCCCGGCAATTCATCATGCCTGAAAAGTGGCACATTGGTCAAATCAGTTTCAGAGGAAATTACACACTCGACGAAGAGTTCCTGAAAGGGATGATGGGACTGACCCTGCCTGGAAATTACTCTTACCAGGAAATTAAAAACGCGATTGACCGGATATATGGTTTGGGTGGATTCGAACGTATCTATTTCGACCTGACCGGAGATGAGTCCAAGACCTTGAATCTGGATGTGATTCCGCAAAAAGTGAGGTCGCAGAATTTTGGCTTCAAGGCAAATACCACCGATGCAGCCGCACTGATGTTTAATGTTTCGAAGAAAAGCTATGGCAACCGGTTTACCCTTTTGTCAGGCAATGCGGAGTTCTCAGCCAATCCCGGTCTGAGCCTGATTGCGGAGAGCAGTAACCGCAATTTTATGACTTTGGGCGCCGAGATAAAAGGAAAATTCCAGCATATTAATGTCTTTGAGGACGGACACAAGGCGTTTAACATAGACTTCTTTTACACCTCCGCTGCGGCCTACTTGTACCAGTCTTTTTTGTCGAAATGTAATGCCGGAGTGGGTATTAGGGAAGAGTTTTTCAAAGGAGATATATTTTCCAAGAATGACTATCAGGTATTATCGCCGGATAAGTCCACTTTTTGGGTAACCAATCCCTACGTCTGGTTTTCGCTGGATAATCTGGATAATTACTATTTCCCTACCAAAGGAACCAATCTCTATACGGAGTTTTCACTGAACACAGATTTGCATACGCTTGAGAAAATGACACCGACATTGTTGATCCGGATGAATAATACCATTCCGGTGTCCAATAAAGTGGCCCTTCAGACCGCATTTTACAGCCGTATGCTTTTCAATAAAGATTATCCGCTGGCAAAAATAACGATGGTGGGCGGGGAGTCTTATTCGCAGTATTTCAATCACCATTTGCCCTTTATCGGATTGCCGCCGGTGATGCTGGCAGACCGTTATGCCTATATTGGATCGTTGGGCGCCCGGTATCATTTGTCTGAAAACAGATATGTATCGGTACTCCTGAACGAATTATTGCAGACGGATGATGCGATACGGAACCTAAACTTCAGGTCGGTCTTTGGTGGAGGTGTAAAATACTCCATCAAGACAGCTGTAGGGCCGTTGGATATTGGCGTAGGATTGTCTGATTTGTACCAACGACCGACATTCTCAGCCAATCTCGGGTTCTGGTTTTAAGACGCTATTTTTGACGGATGATTTTGTGTGAAAATGCTCCGATACCTACAGTGATCATGTGCATGTTTCCATTATACCCCGGATAATAAGATGCAAACTGAGGTAAAGCGTATTCGTATCGCAGTCGAAGTATCCATCGAGTCTTTACCCAGCCTGTGTATATGACAAAATGCTCGTCGCCTTTCCCCAGTTTAATATCGAGATTTGCACCAATGGTGTAGGTGGTCTTGAAATCCATTTTAAACGTGGATAATTCAGGGTATTTGTCGATTTGATCCTGAGGAGGCTCTACATTACTGCCCCCGATGCCGGTAAAGGGAACCAACTTTATTTTGCGGGTTTCAATTGCGGCATAACCAACTGAAAATTCCCAAAGAAAGAATTCTGCATCAGCACCTTTAGCCCAGATGAGGTTTGATGAGGGTATGTCTTTGAGAGTCGTAGTGATTCCGATAAAATCACGTTGGAAAAAATGAAACCTTTTATAGCTGGCAGAAAACTCTAAACCTATATAAGCAGGAACGTCAAAATGTTCCTTCAGCTTGTTTGTCAGCGGACCAGACCCCAAAAAGAATTCATATCCCCATCCCCAGTTTGATGCTCCCCATTTGTAACGGATATATTCACGGGTATAATCCACAGCGTAAGAGTTTGGATATGTTTTGAGAAACCAGTCGGCGCGGTCGTTTAATTGTTCTTGCGTGATGTCGGGAGTATCAGCATCTTTCTTAAGTCCGAGTGTCAGGTGCATGTCCAGGATTTCTTTCTCCTCATTTGTGAGGGATGCATTTTCGATATATTGAAAAAGATCCTCTTTGTGGTTGTAACTTTTGACACGAAGTCTTTCGAAAAGATTATCATCAGGTGGTTCAATCTTGTTTCTGTTTGGGTGCAGCACATTCTTATAATCCCTGATGTCATCTAGGATGGGCTGATACTCTTTTGTCCAGAAGAGAATCAACCATTTTTCTCCGGGATAAAGAGCCCGGTAATTTTCATTTTCCAGACTTAGCAGATAATCTTTTATCTCCCTGACCTTTGCCATATCTCCTTCGAGGAATTTTTCCAGAAGCAACACTCTGCCATTGCTGATCAGCATTGTTTTGCTGGTTCCTATTTTCATAATTTCCTGTTGAAGAGTGTCATTCTGGGCATAAAATGTATGGCTAAACAGGAAAATAGCTATTGCGAATAGACTTGTTTTCATTGTGTTATGGGTTTAGGGTTGATTCTGTATATCCATTTTGTATGAGGATATTTATTTCCGATAAAGAATTTTTTGATTCCCCAGACTGTTCCAATTACCCCGGCGGCGATAAAGGGGGATGTGATGATGATAAATAAACCTTCATAGATAACGCTTATAGGGTTAATCCCTAATTCGGCGATTATGCTAGTCAGAGTAATAAGGCATCCCAGAGTTATATTAACTCCCAGATATGTAGATAAAAATCCGAGAATACTGAGACCAATCGTTTTTTTTCTGATTTCGTTGATGTTTTTCAGAAGAATAGTATCTCCGTTTAGAGCAATGGAGGAGTCGGAGACGATGTCCAGCTTTCCGGTTACTTTGGAATTGTCAAACCGGATGATGCTAATCTTCTTGTTTTCTTTGATGACAACTGTTTTGCCGCTATTCCTTTTGATCACCTGTAGGGTAGTATCGGTTTGAGCGATGCAAACGGATAGTAGGAAAATGTTGATTATGGAAAATAAAATGATCTTCTTCATGGTAATTCAGGCTTTTGTGAAAAATGAGAAGATATCAGGGTTTAGATTACGAACGTCTTTGCTTCAGGTTATGCAATACTACATCATTCCGATGTTTGGGTGGCGCTTCAAAAGACATTTGGACTAAGCGGTTCAGGATAGTTCCTTTAAAATAAAACAGATGGCGGAAGATTATGTTTTTTCTTACCTGTAATGACTCGTTGAGCATCCTTAAAGGATTAAAAAAAGCTATCTTTGCACCAACTTTCTAAGAGAACCACGCTATGATTTTAACAAACTACATCTCCATCCCTGAATTCATCCTTGTCGGAGCCGCTTTCCTGTTTTTAGTTGTCCAGCTTATTTACATACTTACGCTTTACAGACGTATCATTGTCCAAACCAAAAAGCAGAAGCGTGGAGATATATCCTATACTACCGAGCAGCCGCCGGTTTCGGTGGTGGTGTATGCCTGCAACGATGCCGATAATCTGGAGAAGTTCCTGCCTGCCATTCTCAAGCAAAACTATCCGAAATTTGAGGTGATTGTGGTCAATGACGGTACCACCGACGAGACGAAAGATGTGCTAAATCAACTGGAGCCTCAAAATCCCCATCTTTATCAAACCTATATTCCCGAAGAAGCTAAAAACCACAGCCGTCGCAAGCTGGCGATGAGCGTCGGGATTAAAGCGGCAAAATACGATTGGATTCTGACCACCGATGCCAACTGTGAGGTGGCGGGAGAGGAGTGGATCGCCACCGTGGCACGAAACTTTACCGATGATACCCAGGTGGTACTGCTTTATACTTCGTACCTTTTCCCCGAAACGATCTCTTCGGCATGGCGTTCGCTGGATAATCTCTTTTTCAACATGCGTTACCTGGGGTTAGCTTTGGATGGAAATCCGTTTATGGGCGTGCGTCGCAACCTGGCTTACCGCAAGGAGTTGTTTTTCAAAAACAGAGGCGGTTTTTCAGGCTATCTGAATCTGCGTGATGGTGATGATGATCTCTTTATCAATCGCGTGGCTTACCGCGAGAATACCCGCATCGAAATTGCTGAAGAATCGGTTACCCGTGCCGAGTATTACCATTTTGATAAAGCCTGGAGCGAGCAAAAACTGGCCTATGGCATCACTTCCCACTATTTGAAAAATCGCGGGGCATTGACTTTCGGTTTTGAGAGCTTTACCCGTTACCTCTTTTATGCATGCATTATCGCGTTGTTTGCATTGAGCTTTTGCCACTGGATATTGGCGGTTGCAGGCGGAGTCTTCTTCCTGGGACGTTTTATTACACAGACCCTTGTCTTCAGAAATACCGCAAAAATCTGGGGCGAGCAATACAACTATTTACTCCTGCCGGTATATGATTTGTGGCAACCGGTGGTGGATTGGTGCTACCGGGTCAAGGGGAGAATGAGTAAGAAGAAGTAAGATAATGATATGTATATTGAAAAGCCGTTTAATCGCTCTTTAAGTGCTGATTAGACGGCTTTTTTGCGTTTTAAGCGGCCAAAAGTGCCAGATAGGTTTCTATGAGTGTCGGAACGATTTCTATGTCTGTCAAAGTAATTTCTATGTCTGTCCGGTAGGATTCTATGAGTGTCAACATGATTTCCAAGCGTGTCAGATAGATTTCTATGAGTGTCGGGGCGGTTTCTATGTCTGTCAAAGTAATTTCTATGTCTGTCCGGGGGTATTCTATGAGTGTCTGCATGATTTCCAAACGTGTCAGATTGATTTCTATGAGTGTCAAACCGATTTCTATGTCTGTCAGACTGGTTTCTATGTCTGTCAGACTGATTTCCATCTGTGTCAGACTCATTTCTATGAGATTTGTCTCTTTGTGGAAGAATGCAAAAAAGGCTCCCCGCTGGTGCAGAGAGCCTTTTGCCTGTGTTAACCGCTTATCGAAAACGGATTATTTAGTCGGATTTTCAGTCGAAGTAGTTCCGGATGAAGGCTTGCTGCCTCCGCTCAGTTGCGCCACCACTTTACTAAAGGTAAAACGGTCCTTGCGGAGTTTATCTTCCTTATAATATTTTGAGACATACTTGCAGATGCTAATCACTTCGGTGTAAATCCCGTTTAGTGCATCGGTAGCCTCCTGCGTATTACTTTTGGAGGTCGATTTTTGTATCTCCTGAGTTACATTAGCAGTCTGGAATGCATCTGTATAGCTGATGATTCTATCAATCAATGCTCCGGTTATCCCTTTGGCAGTAACGGACTGCCGCAAAGCATCGTTCATCCCATTGCTGAAGCCGATCAGCAGTGCCGAAAGCGCCTCGTGACTATTCTTCTGCACATCGCGGATGTACTTTTCTATACTCAACGTCTTCAATGTTTCGCTGCAAAAAGAGGGATTGTCCCTGAAATCTTCTTCCACCTGGGTTTTGAAGAAAGCCACGTCGCGCTTGGCTGCGATCTGTATTTCTTGCAGAGTAGAGGTGGCATCACGTTGTCCTTTCTGGTTGTCGGAACTTACATACTTAGTAGAAGTCTCATTGATGCGCTTTTTCAGGTCTTTCAGATAGTCCGGAGTCCAATTGCCACGCAGAGAGGAGAGTTCTGAGAAAGACTCTTCGAAGTGTCCGATGATGATTAGGCTGGCAGTCACCATCTCGATGTCAGTACATGAATAAATCTTTTTGTTAGCCATAAAGTGTGATTTTGATAGATGAGTAAAACAGTTGTTAATCTCTAAATGCTTTGTTGTAAACTAAATATCTACATGATTAGAATCACGTTATTATTTAGCTTGTTTTGCAAATATAGAAAATAAATTAATTGGCAAATACTTCAAAAAGAATTTTATTACGGAAAAATGTTTTTGTTTTGATGTAATTCGGTTAATAATTATCTTCGAAAGGGTTGGAGATGTGCGGGGGAATTGGTAGGTTTGTGGCGGAGAAACTTATAAAAAATCAGATTATGGCAATATCAATTAATTCATTAGATACATTACAGAAATATTTATTAGGAGTTTTAGACAGAGCAGACCATCATGCTGGTAATGTCGAAGGTGTAGCTTTGGCGTTATTAGGAGCTATCGTATGGAAATCAGACCAAGAAATTGAAGTGAGAGAGTATAATGGTCGCCCAGCTAATATGATTTGGTTTTGGGTAAATGGAAATAAATATGTAATGTCTTATAACCATTCAACTGAACAAATCGAATTAAAGGAAAGAACTCACAGAGGAGGAGTCTTGCATTCTTTTGATAATTCAACATCTTATGATGAGATAATAGATATTTTCAACAGAATGTAAGTAATAAGGATAACACTTTTTTCTCTGTTTCATGCATATCTAATAAAAGGCAGTCATTACATAGCGCAAATTTAAGCGCAGCGGGAATTTATGCTGGAAACCAGAGCAGTCTGAGACTGGAAAGATAGTAAAATAAGAAGCCAGGAGGGAAATTCAGTTTGAAAACTGAAACTATTATGAGTCCAAGTCCCCGCTGCGCTCAGACTTGAACTAGGTGCTGAGTGCAAGATGTGAGACTTGGAAAAAGCGGTGTGACGTATAAAAATAAAAAAGAAATTGACAGCAAATGGATAAGTATTTAAGTGATGAGAGTAGAATAAATATGTTTAATCGAATACTGGCATTTACAGATGAAATTGAACAGACAGAAGAAATTATGAAACTTTTCTTCGATAAGCTTATTCCATATATTGAACACAACATTAACCAGCCATATTCTTTATTCAAACACTTTCAGACCACATTTCCGAGCGATGATTTAAGATATATCTTATATGATGAGATAATTCTATTTTACTTAGAAGGCCACGAACCATATATATTGTTTGAGAATAAAGTGAAGCTGAATCAATTTTTGAAATTTATAGACGAGGAAATGTTGAAACTATCTGACAAACTCGGAATCATGTTTGACGCAAATGAACTTCTACAATGTGTTTTACAAGATATTATACAAAACATGGACGAATGCCAAACTCTAGAAGAGAAAAAGGAATTTCTTTTAAGTGAGAAAATTAAATATAGTTCAAGACTAAATTCTGACGTTGTATACGAAATAGATAAATTGTTAGATATTATAAATGAACAAATCGCGGCTGGTTTAACTTATGTTGATTTGTCAAGAATCGAAGAACTTAGCAAGATTGATAATACCCAATGGGATGTAACGAAGTTGATTAAGTTATGTGAAGAACTAAATTGTGCATATAGTCACAAGAATTTCATTACTATTCCAATACTTATTAGAGCAATTATTGACCATATTCCACCTGTTTTTAAAGCAAAAAACTTTAATGAAGTAGTTGCCCAATATGGAACAAAAAGCTTCAAAGAATCAATGTCTCATTTAGATAGATCATTACGAAAAGTTTCTGATTCTATATTGCATTCTCAAATCAGAGACAAGGAAACATTACCAAATCACACTCAAATTGACTTTAGGGCTGATTTAGATGTTTTATTGGCTGAAATTTATAGACTATTGAAAGATTAAAAAAGCGATCCCCCCATATCGCGCAAGTTTAATATCATGCAGTCTGTGTCTAGTTCACATCTCGTCGCAAGTATTGAAGGTAACTTCTGGTTCAAGTTTTCAAAACTTGGACCTACAATAAGAGCAGTTTGTAACTGCCCAAAAGAATATCAGTTTGAAAACTGAAACTGTTTTGAGTCCAAGTCCCCGCTGCGCTCAGACTTGAACTAGGTACTGAGTGCAGATTTGAAAGAAGGAGAGGGTAAAAGCCATAGCCCAACAAAAAACGTCTGATAGAAATAATCTGTCAGACGTTTTTTGTTGAGCTATAGGTCTTATTTGTGGACAATTAACCGCTCAGATAACGGGTTAAATTGTTTCTCTCCGGGTTGGTAAGTAGGGGCGCCGAAAGGCATTTGGGCTAATATTTTCCAGTTGGATGGTATCGACCATACTTTCTTTACTTCCTCTTCGATCAGTTCATTGTAGTGCTGCAATGAAGCACCTAGTCCCTCTGTTTCCAGACTTGCCCAGATTACGAATTGTAACATCCCGTTAGATTGCAGTGACCACACCGGAAAATTATGAGCGTAAAGAGGGAATTTATTTTGAAAAGCCTCAACTACGCTGTTGTCTTCAAAGAATAAGACAGTGCCATAACCACTTTTGAAAGAATTGATCTTTTCTTCAGTTGGTGCAAACTTTTCAGATGGAACAATTTTCCGCAATGTTTGCATCGTGATGTCCCACAGCTTGTCGTGTTCGGATTTCAATAGAAGAACCACTCTTGCACTCTGGGAGTTAAAAGCAGACGGAGTGTGTTTAACTGCATGAGAAACAACCTCTTCTATTTTCTCATCCGAGACTTTTACCTCTTTTCCTATTCCATAGAATGTGCGTCTGTCAGCTACCGCTGCATAAAAATCTTTTGCCATGATTGTATCTCCTTTTATTTGTTACTTATTTATAGAACAAAGTTACAGCCATAATTCCCTGAATAGTTACACAATACAGTAATATTGTGGTATATTCTGGATAAGGCAAGTATTAGCAACCACATCATCCACAACTGAACCAGTGACCATCTGACTATGTTAGAAGTTAAGTTGGCATTCTGCACACCCTTACTTTAGGAGGTGTGTTAAAAGACAACATAGGTCAGACAAATTAAATCATGGAATTATGGAAAATAACAGTGTTACACTACACAGGGTGCTAAAAGCAACTCCCGAAAAGATTTATCGTGCATTTACTGATCCACTTGCGATTGCATCGTGGATTCCACCGTATGGTTTTTTATGTACAGTCCATAGTATGGATGTAAAGGTGGGCGGACATTTTAGGATGTCTTTTGTGAATTTCTCGACGGGAAACGGAAACGCCTTTGGTGGGACTTATCTGGAATTGAAAGAGAATGAGTTTATAAGGTATACGGATCAGTTTGATGACCCCAATCTGCCGGGAGAGATGATTACCTCCATCACGCTGAAAGAAGTGCTTTGTGGTACAGAAGTGAATATATTACAAACGAATATTCCGGCAGTCATTCCCGTTGAAATGTGTTATCTAGGATGGCAAGAGTCTCTGGAGAAATTGAAAAACCTGGTGGAACCGGATATACCGGACGCATGAATACAGGAAGTAACAAAAAAGGTATGTAAGTGAGATTTCATACAAACAGTGAGGGGACGAACATAAATCGTCCCCTCACTGCATAAGAAAACCTCCGTGGCCCTCTGTGCAAAATCTCTCTTATTCTCTGTGATACTAAAACAAGTCAGGACGTCTTCCGGTACCGCATAATCGCAAGCGAAAACATAATGGTGGCATAAACCACCAACGCCACAAATTCGCGGAAAACATCGGCCAAACCGGCGCCTTTGAGAATCACTCCTCGCATGATCTTTACAAAATAGTAGAGCGGATTGATGTAATCGAGCCGTTGCGCCCACAGCGGCATACTCTCCACCGGGGTAAAAAGACCGCTCATCAGGAGGAAGACCATCATAAAGAAATAGACCGAGAAGGTTGCCTGTTGCTGCGTCTCGCTGATGGTTGAGATAAAGAGACCGGCCGACAATACCAGCACCAGATAGATGGAGGCGAGGAAGAAGAGCAGCGGCAGGCTTCCCCGGATGGGAATGCTAAAGACCAGTTTGGCCAACGTCAGACCAAAGGCCAGGTCAAAGAGTCCAATGACCAGAAAGGGAAGTAGCTTTCCCGCGATAAACTGCCATTTTTTGATGGGAGTAACGTTGATCTGCTCAATCGTTCCCAGTTCCTTCTCCCGCACCAGATTCATACTTCCCAGCAACATCCCGACTATCGTAATCAGAATCACGAGGATCCCCGGCGCCATGTAGAACTTGTAATTCAGCTCCGCATTGTACCAAAAGGAGGGAGACACGTTTATTGACGCCGGCTGTACCGAACTTACCACCGCCTCTTTTACCCGTATCTGACGGGCAAAGTCGGTAATGATGTTAGAGAGATAGGCCGAGCCCAACTGCGCCGCATTCCCGTTGATGGCATCCACCAGAATCTGAACGTCGGCTCCTTCGTGCAGGGTGAGCTTCTTGTCAAAGTCTTTCGGGATCACGAGTGCCAGATCGGTTTTGGTCGCTTGAATCAGAAGTTCGGCTTCTTTGGCAGAGGTGGGTAAATAATCCACGTGAAAGAGTTTATTTCCCATCACCTGATGAATCAGTTGACGTGAAGCAGGAGAGTGGTCGTTATCTACCACTGATATATCCAACTGCTTGATCTCAAAGGTGGCGGCAAATACCAGTATCAGCATCTGCACCATCGGCATGGCAAAGATGATCGGCAGCATGCCTTTATTGCGGAATATCTGGGTAAATTCCTTCTGAAGGATGTAAAAGAGGATTTTCATATTTGTCAATGATTTAAACCCCTAAATCCCCTGAAGGGGACTTTGCCGCAGTGAAACCATGAAATTTACTGCGTTCGAGTGGGCTATGATATATGAATTCTGTTAATATTTTGCACACTATAAGTCCCCTTTAGGGGATTTAGGGGTGATAGTTTATACGGAAAATATAATCGAATAACTCTTTCTCCCCTCCTTCGGAGGGGCCGGGGGAGGTCAAAGTCTCACCTTAAATTTCTTCATACTAATCACAATAAACAGCACAGAAAAACCGATCATGATCAGCGTATGTTTCCAGACCAACGTCAGGTCGGCTCCTTTGAGCATCACCATGCGTACAGTCTCCACAAACCACCGGGGAGGCATTGCCTGAGCGATAATTTGTAAAGGCAACGGCATGTTTTTAATCGGGAAGATGAATCCGGACAAAAGTATTGAAGGCAGCATCAGTACAAAACCGGAAATTGCCATCGCCACCATCTGGCTGGCTGCTATCGTCGAAATCATGATGCCGAGACTCAATGCCAGGAAGATATAGAGCAATACCTCGAACATCAATAATGCCAACTCTCCCCGAATGGGCAGGCCAAAGAGAAATGTACCCAATCCGACAATCACGATCGCATTCAGGATGGAGAGAATCATGTAAGGCGTTACCTTCCCCAGGATGATTTGAATCGGTTTTAACGGCGAGGCGAGGAGGATCTCCATCGTTCCCATCTCTTTTTCGCGGGTAATGGTGATGGCGGTCATCATGGCCGAAATCAGCATCAGGATCATCGCCATCAGTCCGGGAATAAAGTTGAAGGCATCCTTCATGTTCTCATTGTAGAGCATGCGTGTCTTGATCTCAATGTCCGGTTTGATCGACAGTTTTGCTGCCGTAGCCTGCATATTGCTGTTGATGATTGCCGTGGTGTAGTTGACCACCAGCTGAGCTGTATTGGGCTCTGACGCATCGGCAATCAATTGCACGGATGCTTTACCCTGATGAGTCAGCTTTTGGGAAAAGCCGGGCTCAAAGACGATGATCTCTTTGGCTTGTCCGCTTCGCAACAACTCTTCGTATTGGGCAGGATTCTCCGTTACGCTAACCAGCTGAAACCAGGGAGAGGCAGCGATCTGGTTGATAATCTTTCGAGTAAGCTCATCTTTGGAAAAATCAGCCACCGCTACTTTTACGTCCCGTACCTCACTCGAAAGCGCATAACCGAAAAGTAAAAGTTGTACTATCGGAATACCGAAAAGGATTATTAAAGTCCGTCTATCACGGAAAATATGGAGAAACTCCTTCTTGACAAAAGCGTAAAATCGTTTCATAGTTAAAAGACCCCACCCCGGCCCTCCCCGAAGGGGAGGGAGTCGAGAGTGCGGATTTTTATAGGTTGTTCGTATATTGATTATTATAGTTTGCAGTATAATAGCGTACCCTTTGTCTCCCCTCCTTTGGAGGGGTCGGGGGAGGTCTTACCTCGCAATCTTCAGAAACACCTCATCCATGTTCTTGGCATTGTACTGTTTCTTTAGGTTTTCAGGTGTGTCCAGCGCTACGATTTTGCCTTCATTCATGATCGAAATGCGGTCGCAATACTCCGCTTCATCCATGTAATGCGTGGTGACAAAGACGGTGATGCCCTTTTGTACCGCTTCATAGATCAGGTTCCAGAATTGACGGCGGGTAACAGGATCGACACCCCCGGTTGGTTCATCGAGAAACACAATATGCGGATCATGCAGGATGGCGATCGAAAAGGCCAGTTTCTGTTTCCAACCCAATGGCAGATCTCCGATTTTGCGGTCGGCGTAGGGTGTCAGACCAAGACGATCGAGCATTTCTGTTGTTTTTTTCTTCCGTTCAGAAGGTGGTATTCCATAAACTCCACCATAGAATCGGATATTTTCATGAATGGTCAGGTCTTCATAGAGCGAAAACTTCTGGCTCATGTAGCCGATATTCTTCTTGATCTTTTCGGTCTCTTTATAAATATCAAATCCGGCCACTTTCATTTCACCGGAAGTAGGAGTGGAGAGGCCGCAAAGGATCCGGATAGCTGTGGTTTTTCCGGCACCATTGGCTCCCAGAAATCCGAAGATTTCACCCCGGTGTACTTCAAAGTTGAGGTTGTCATTGGCTACGAAATTGCCAAATTTCTTCACCATATTTTTGACTGAAATAACAGTATCTTGCGTCATAGTTATTTTTGTTTCAGGAATGAGCTAATAGTTCAAAGACCTGCGTCAGTAAGCCCCTCCTTCGGAGGGGTTGGGGAAGTTCTATTCATGAACAGAATAAACACATCTTCAATGGATGCTTTTGTAGCCCTGACTTCAAAGAGGCTTTCTCCTTCTTCCTTCAAAAAGTCCGCAATAGACGATTCAGAGTACATTCCTCTAGGGGTAACCAGATGCAGCTCCTGTCCGAAACTATTAACAGATATATTCTCGGGCAAATAAAGAAGGCGCTTTGATGTTTCATAGATTGCTTTAGACTTGATAGCCCAAATATCTTCGTGAAACCCTGCGGCAATCGCTTCCGGGGTATCGACTGTAAAGATATGTCCCTCCTGAATCAGGGCAATCCGGTCGCAAAGTGAGGCTTCGTCCATATATGGCGTGGAAACGAGGATAGTAATCCCCTGCTTTTTAAGCCTCATCAGCATTTCCCAAAACTCCTTGCGTGAAACTGCATCGACACCGGTAGTCGGTTCATCCAGTATCAGCACCTTGGGCTTATGAATCAATGCGCACGATAATGCCAGCTTCTGTTTCATCCCTCCGGATAGCTTTCCTGCCCGACGCTTTTTGAAGGGTTCAATTTGATTATAAATATCTTTAATCAGGTCGTAATTCTCTTCAATGGTCGTATCGAATACTGTTGCAAAGAATTCCAGATTTTCCTCCACGCTCAGGTCAAGATAGAGCGAGAAGCGCCCTGGCATATATCCCGTGATCTGACGTACCTGTTTATAGTCTTTACATACGTCTAATCCGGCCAAATGAGCAGTACCACCATCCGGAAGCAATAGCGACATGAGAATGCGCATCAGCGTAGTCTTTCCGGCGCCATCCGGACCGATTAGTCCAAAGAGCTCGCCTTCGTTGACGTGCAGGGTGATGTCCTTCAAAGCAACGGTCTCACCGTAGGATTTATGTAGATTATTGATGTGTATCATAAATAGGGAATGGGGGGATGATTGATTGAGGGAATGATGTTAAATATACTAACAGAACTGTCCCTTGAAAGTCTTTATGAGTGGCTAGAATTTTACCTCTCCCGGCATTCCAATCTTCAACGAACCATCATTTTGTACCCGTATCTTAATGGCATAGACCAGTTTAACACGCTCTTCACGGGTCTGAATGATTTTTGGTGTGAATTCGGCTTGTGAAGCAATCCACTCGACTTGTCCCGCTAATTCTTTCATTTTACCATCCCCCGCATCAATATTTACTTTCACTTTTTGTCCGATTTTGACGGAGGCAAGTTGATTCTCACTGATGTATACACGGAGAATCAGGGATTGCAGATTCGCCATCTTGCAAATCGCCTTTCCCGGAACGGAGAATTCTCCCATTTCGGCATATTTCTCCAAAATAGTTCCGTTGACAGGCGCTTTGATAAATGCATTGCGGATTTTGTCGTTTAATACGCTGATTTGAGCTTTCACAGCATCGGCCTGTTTGCGGATGGATTGAAGCTGCGAGGCTGACGCGCTTTTTTGTTTGTGAGCCAGGGCAATTTGTCCTTCAACATCGTCTTTTTGTTTAGGAGTAGCCGCTCCGTCGGTCAACATTTTATTAACGCGCACCTGATCTTTTCCGAGGTTGGTGATTTGTTGGTCCGATACAGCCATTTGAGCCTGTACATTGGCCAATTGAGCCTCTACCGATTGGGTTTGTGCCAATAGTTGCAGCCGTTGCAGTTTAAGATTTATGGTATCGGTAATGGCGATGATATCCCCGGCTTTCACTTCGCTACCCTCATTGATGCGTAGATCAACGATTTTGCCTCCGTTTTCAGAAGAGATGGTAATCTCGTCCGTTTCAAAATTACCGTAAGCGTCAGGTAAATCTTTTTTGCCTGAACAAGCGGCCAATACCAATAGCGGAAGTATGAGTAATTTCTTCATAATCTGATATTTTTTGAGTTATACTTTTTTTGGGTTAGTTTCCAAGGATAGTATTCAGATTGACCAATGCCTGTATTTTCTGAATCTTGTGTATTTCGAGTGAAATTTTGCTTTGCAAAGAGGCGTTTAGATCGCGGATATAGTCTGCTGAGGTGAGCGTACCGTTATCCAATGCCGATGCAGAGCGTTTGGCAATTTGCTCTTTAAGGGCGACGATTTGCCGGTCGCTTTCGATTAATTTTGCCATTTTGCCGGCATTGTTTCGTTCCTGCGTGGCGGAAAGATTAATATTTCGTTCAAAGTTTTCCCGCTGAATATCAATCAGCCCTTTCTGTTTTTGTAATGCAGCCCGATCATTTTTGGCTTTCCGTCCGTCCCAGATGTTCCACGAGATACCCAGTCCGACCATATACCAGTCGTCAAAACCATCGTTCAACATATTCAATCCGGGGCGTCCGTAACCTACCTGACCAAAGGCGAAGGCATAGGGTTTCCGGCTGTCATCTAACAATTTTTTGTTGCTTTCCAGTTTGTCTTTCTGTAAAGAGAATAGCATTAATTCCGGTCTTGAAATGGTGCTATTTTCATTTGCAATAACCGGTATTGAGTATTTACTTTCAGGAGAAATACTCTTTCCTGTAATTAAGGATAGCAGATCAGCTGTTGTTTGCTGACCGGCAATAACTTCAGTCAGTTGCTGATCGGTAAGGAGTTGCTCCGCTTTCAGGTTGTCCAGATCGTTGGGAAGCACCATGCCGTTTTTCACTGCCGAAGCAACTACTCCAATTCTTTCATCCAGCATCTGTTTCTTCAGTTCAAGGATGTGTTTGTTTTCCTGAAGCGTAAGTGTCTGGAAGTAGAGAAGGTTTACTGTTTCTTTGATTTTATACAGATCAGTTTCATTCTGTTGCTGAGAGATCTTACGGTCAACAACTTCGACGGCTTTCCTGCTTTTACTGATCCCTCCATCATACAATTTTTGTTTGATGTCGATGTATAGTTTGTATTGATCTTTTGAAAGGTCTCTCAGTTTAAAGTTCGGATTAGAAATTAGCAGCTTAGTAACGTCGGACTGATAAGTAGCGCGTCCGGTCAGATCAATTTGAGGTAAATTGCCTGATTCGATACTCTGCTGTTTTAGTGTCGAGATTTCGTCAATAACCCCGGATTGTTTCAGTAGGGGGTGGTTTTGTCTCGCCCAACTCTGGCAACTGTCCAGTGAGATTTCCTGAGCCTGCATTGTTGTTAATCCTAATGTTGCGGATAAAATGAATATTAGTCGCTTCATGTTGTCAACATTTTTAATATCATGGTTTTTACAAATTCTTTCCGGTCAGTCAGGAACTTTGAATATTCCGTCTCATCTCCATCAAAGTAAATCATTTGCAAGAGGTTACGGGCAGCATACGGAAATATCACGATTCCCAGAAGGCTGATGACCATTTGTCGGGGATCGTATTTGGATTGCTGATTTTCATCAATTGGTTTTCCAAATACATCGACAAGGCTTTGTGGGTTAAGTTTCTCACTCATCATTACGTTTCGAAGCATTTGTGGATTCCGGTTGATTTCGCTGATGATAAATTGAGGAACAAACGGGTTGCTTTCGATCATCGTAATGTAGCGTTCGACAATAAACTCGGCTTTCTCGGTTAGTGGCAGTTCTGCATAAAGCGTTTTCTCGATCGAACGGAAGAATCCTTTGATTACTTCCTGAAAGACAGCTTCAAACAATTTCTCTTTACTCCTGAAATAATAATGGAGCAGCGCCTTGTTAATTCCGGCTTCATCGGCTATTTCCTGCATGCGCGCCCCATCCATACCTTTGCGGTAGAACACCTGACGGGCAGCTTCCAGAATTTTCTCTTCTGTACTGATATCTTTATTCATTATCTGATTAACTAAATGGTTAAACTGTACGGCAAAGTAAATATGTTTTTCTGATTTAACCATATGGTTAAACGAAAATATTGACCAAATGGTTAAATTAGTTGGTAAGTGCGGATTTTCAATCGATAAAAATGAGAATCTTAGTCTTGATTTCTTTTGAATGACTAATTTTGAGGTAGTATTAATCCACTAAAATAGAACACAATGAATCCAATGGAAGTTTTTCAGAAAGAAGCGCCGGAAGTGGCGGAAGCGTTTAACGGGCTAATAGAGGCTTTAAAATCAACCTCAGGGTTGGATGCCAAAACGAAACAACTCGTTTATATCGGGATAAAAGCAGCTATGGGCGATACTACAGCCGTATATTATCATGTGGTTATGGCAAAGCAATTGGGTGCTACCCGCGATGAAATCAAGGATACGATTCTGATTACTTTATCAGTTTGTGGACTGAAAGGTGTTGCAAGTTGTTTACCCGTTGCTCTGGAGGTTTATGATAAAGCGGAATAGGATTTCTTAAAACTGCCACACTATTTCCTATAAGTGCTACCCTCTCCACCTGTTGGGAATGTATCTTTGTCAGATCATTTAAAAGTAAAGATTATGGCAAATTACATCTTACATAAGGCCAATTCCCGTGGGCATGCTAACCACGGATGGCTCGAGACTTATCACACCTTCAGTTTTGCAGGGTATTATGATCCCGAACGAATCCATTTTGGTGCATTAAGGGTGATTAATGATGACTATATTGCACCGGGAATGGGGTTTGGAACGCACCCGCATGATAATATGGAGATCATTACCATTCCGTTGGAAGGAGATTTAGAGCACAGGGACAGTATGGGGAATACCTCCGTCATTTATCATGGTGATGTACAGGTGATGAGTGCCGGAACGGGCATTCAACACAGCGAATACAATGCCAACCGTTCAAAAGGGCTGAAGTTGTTTCAGATTTGGGTATTTCCCAATAAGAAAAATGTGACTCCGCGTTATCAGCAGATCAGTCTTAATGTAGCGGATCGGAGGAATAAGCTCCAACAGATTCTTTCTCCGAATACGGATGATGAAGGTGTTTGGATACATCAGAATGCCTGGTTTCACCTGGGGGAATTTGATAAGGACTTTTCACTTGACTATCACGTCAAAACTAAAGGCAATGGGGTATATGCACTTATCGTAAAAGGGACCATCGAGATCGATGGAAAAGTGCTTGATGGACGCGATGGACTTGGGATCTACGATATAGATCAAATTTCGATGAAAGCCCTTTCTCAGGATGCGGAAATCCTGCTGATGGAAGTTCCCATGAAGTTTTAATTATTCGAATCGGATCGATTGTGCAGGACGAATCCGGGCTATGAGATAGGAGGGACCTACCAGCATAAGCATAGAGACGATCATGGCTCCGAGGTTCAATAGAAACAGAATTCCCCAGTTAAGCTCAATAGGTACAGATGTCAGGTAGTAAACCTCAGGATCAAGTTTGAGGAAATGGAATTGTTGTTGAAGGATACAAATGCCAAGACCGATTACATTTCCCCAAATCATCCCTTTCCCAACCAGAAAAAAAGATACATAAAGGAAAATCTTGCGAATGCTCAGGTCATTGGCTCCCATTGCTTTCATGATACCAATCATATTGGTGCGCTCCAGTATAATAATCAGGAGGCCTGATATCATAGTGAATCCTGCGACAGAGATCATCAGAATCAGGATAATCCAGACATTCATATCCAGTAAATCAAGCCAGCTGAATACCTGTGGATTTATTTCTTTGATGGAACGAACATATAGATTGTTTTGATAAATATCTTCGCGGTTGGTCAGTTTTTGGCCTAAATCATCCGCAATCGGTGCAAGTTGGTTATAGTCATTTACCAAAACTTCCAATCCTCCGGCCTGATTGGATTCCCATCCGTTAAGTTTCTGGATGTGACGTAGATCTGCAAGAATGAATGCTTTATCGTACTCGGTAAAATTTGTCTGGTAGATACCTTTTACATGAAATTTACGGACGCGCACATTGTTTTCTACAAAATAAGTCAGGAAGCTATCTCCAACTTTCAGCCTTAGTTTATTAGCCAGTGTTTTGGAGATCATTATATCGTTTGAAGTTGCATCACTGTCAAATTTGAGAACCTCGCCTTCCACCAGGTTGGATTTGAAAAAGTTCCAGTCGTAGTCTTTTGAAATGCCTTTCAATACAACGCCCTGAAAATCATTTTCCAACTTGATAATACCCGGTTTGGTCGCGAATTCCTGTACATGCATTACTCCGTTGGTGTGCTTTACATCATTCAACAA
Source organism: Bacteroidota bacterium (assembly GCA_030706585.1). Lineage (GTDB taxonomy): Bacteria > Bacteroidota > Bacteroidia > Bacteroidales > UBA7332 > CAXXIC01. The sequence goes on along the minus strand of JAUZOF010000003.1, from coordinate 23,536 downwards.
TCGCTGGCTTACGTTAATGGGTTGCATTTCGTAAGAGTTATTGCTGTCCAGATGGGTGATCTGCACGTGAGAGCCAAATCCGATTACCTTGTTGCGAATCTCTTGTTTGAATCCGATTACAATAGCGACTGATAATATCATTACCATAAGTCCCAATGCCACACCGATGGTAGCTATACGAACAGCAGGGGGAGAAACCCGCTTCTCCCCCTCAGTGCCGAAATGTATCTTTTTCGCTATAAAATATTCTAGATTCATAGTTTAATTCAAAAAGAAACCAACTATCAGATTGTTCTTTCCGGATAAGCTTCCAGTGCTTTTTGCAAAACTATCAGTGCATTTGCCAGATCTTCTTTTTTCAGGACATAAGCAATACGTACTTCATTACGGCCAATGCCGGGCGTGGTATAGAATCCCGAAGCCGGAGCCATAAAGACAGTCTGACCTTCGTACTCGAAATGTTCCAGGCACCAAGCACAGAACTTATCGGCATCATCTACCGGAAGTTTTGCTACGGTGTAAAATGCACCCATCGGAATAGGCGAGTAGCAGCCCGGGATACGGTTTAACCCATCAATCAGGAACTTACGGCGCTCAACGTATTCGTTGTAGGTATTCAGTAAATAATCATCCGGAGCATCCAGTGAAGCTTCAGCACAGATCTGTCCGATCAACGGAGGACTCAGACGAGCCTGGCAGAATTTCATGACACTGTCGCGAACTGTTTTATTTTTGCTGATTAAAGCACCGATACGGATGCCGCATTCACTATAACGTTTAGAGACAGAGTCGATCAGTACAACATTATCTTCAATACCTTCGAGGTGGAAAGCCGAGATATATGGTGCACCGGTATAGCAAAATTCACGGTAAACTTCATCCGAGAAAAGGAACAGATCGTATTTTTTGACCAAATCACGGATCTGGTTCATCTCTTTCTGAGTGTAGAGATAGCCGGTTGGGTTATTGGGGTTACAGATCAGGATACCTTTGGTGCGTTCTGTTATCAGTTCCTCGAATTTATCGACGTGAGGAAGTGAGAAGCCTTCTTCAATGGTTGTTGGGATAGTCTTGATGATCGCACCGGCTGAAATAGCAAAGGCCATGTAGTTGGCATAAGCAGGCTCAGGGACGATGATCTCGTCACCCGGATCAAGGCACGCCAAAAATGCAAATAATACCGCTTCGGAACCTCCGGTAGTAATGATAATCTCCTCCGCGCTCACATTGATGTTGAATTTCGCGTAGTATCCTACCAGTTTCTGACGTAATGAGGCAATACCTTCACTGGGACTGTACTCCAATATCTTACGGTCAATGTTGCGAATGGCCTGAATGCCCACTTCGGGAGTAGGAAGGTCAGGCTGACCGATGTTCAGGTGATACACCTTCACACCTCTTTCTTTGGCTTGATTAGCCAACGGTACTAATTTACGAATAGGCGAAGCGGGCATTTTCACCCCGCGGTCTGATATTCCGGGCATCTTTTAATAATTTATTTAGCCGTCATCTCATCCGGATCATCTTGTATGAATGCTTGAAAAAAGCATTTACAGTGCTGAACCGAAACTTAAATTCCACTATTGGTAGTTTGTGTTTTCTTTGAGCCTGCAAATTTATTATCAAAATGGGGTTTTAACAAATAAATCCCGAACAATCGCTGCCAAGCGGCTCAATTTTATTCATAAGTCAAATCAGAGCGAAGATTTGACTTGGTCGAGTTGTTGTTTTAGCTGTAGGGATGCGAGGGTGATATCAGCTGCAGAACAGATAGCGCTTACCAGAGCAACCCCTTCCGAACCCGCTTGAATAACCCGATCAAGATTGGTTTGATTAATTCCTCCAATGCCCACAATCCGGTGTGGGCATATTTCCCGGATTCGCTGGATGCCTTCCAGTCCCAGTGGCGGTGCTGTATCGGTTTTAGTGGGAGTGGAGAATACAGGGCTAATGCCAATGTAATCAATATCCCAGTCAGCACACTCTGTGGCCTGAGCTTCATTTTCAATCGAAAGTCCGATTATCGCTTCTTTTCTCATCAGTTTGCGAACCAAATGACAACTCATGTCACTCTGCCCTACATGTACTCCATCGGCTTCGGCAGCCAATGCTACATCTACGCGGTCATTGATAATCAGAGGGATATTTTTTGGTGCGGTGATTTTCTTAATTGCAACAGCTAATTCGATAAATTCTTTGGTCGTACAATCTTTTTCCCGTAGCTGTATCATCGTTACACCACCTGCCACGGCTTTTTCTACGACCTCCGGCAGCGACCGGCCGAGTGATAATGAACGGTCTGTGACGAGGTATAGGGATAGGTCAAAAGCTTTTCTCATTATTTGCTGAGTATTTATCTGTTCATGAAAATGGCGATTGCCGTAACAATCGCCATGATAATTGTCCATTTGTTATTTTCTGAAAGGCGGCTTGACAACTACAGCTTTCAGATCGCGGTTTCGGATTCTGATAAATATTTCCGTTTCGGTTTTTGAATATTCCGTTTTAATATAGCCTAATCCGATACCTTCTTTGGTGGTTGGGGAGAGGGTTCCGGATGTGACTTTGCCAATGATTTCACCCTTTTTGTTTACGATTTGGTAATCGTGACGGGGGATCCCTTTATCGACCATGCGGAATCCACAGAGCTTACGGGATACGCCTTCGTTTTTATGATTTTCAAAAATCGCTCTGGATGAAAAGTGTCTTCCTTCGGTAAACTTTGTAATCCAGCCGAGACCTGCTTCAATGGTTGAAGTAGTGTCATCTATGTCGTTGCCATACAGGCAGAAACCCATTTCCAGTCGGAGGGTGTCACGAGCGCCGAGTCCAGCCGGCTTGATACCGAATTCAGCCCCGGATTCAAACAAAGCGTTCCAGATTTGCTCTGCATATTCCGGATAAAAAAACAGCTCGAAACCTCCGGCGCCGGTATATCCGGTATTTGAAATAATGACTTCTTTTACGCCCGCAACTTCTCCAACAGTAAAATGATAGTATGGAATATCGCTCAAATTCACCTGTGTCAGTTTCTGGATAACGTCAATGGCTTTGGGCCCTTGCACGGCTAAAAGAGCCGTATGATCCGATGCATTTTCAAGAATTGCACCTATCTTGTTATGGGAAACACACCAGTTCCAGTCTTTTTCAATATTAGCTGCATTGACTACAATCATATATTTCTCCGGTTCCATATGATAAACCAGGATGTCGTCTACAATCCCTCCCTTTTCATTAGGAAAGCAGGAGTACTGAGCCTGACCGATACTAAGTAATGCCGGGTCGTTGGAGGTTATGCTTTGCAGAAATGACAGAGCATTCGGGCCTTTTACCCAAAATTCACCCATATGTGACACATCGAAAACTCCGACGTTATTGACCACGTTCATATGTTCGTCGATAATGCCACTGTATTCTATAGGCATGTTATATCCGGCAAATTCGAGCATTTTGGCTCCCAACGCCTCGTGAATGCTGGTAAATGGTGTTGTTTTCATGGTGGTATAAGGTGTTTTAAAGTTCTTTCTCAGCAACCAGTTCCGCGATTTTGACGATGACCTGCATCGCTTTTTCCATTGATTGAACCGGTACATATTCATAGCGGCCGTGGAAATTATGCCCTCCCGCGAAGATATTCGGACAGGGGAGCCCTTTGTACGAAAGCTGAGAGCCGTCAGTTCCTCCCCGGATGGGTTTAACCAAAGGCTTCACGCCAACCTGCACCATCGCTTCATGGGCAATATCAACAATGTGCATCACCGGTTCTATCTTTTCCCGCATGTTATAATATTGGTCTTTCAGTTCCAGCGTTGCACAATTGGGAAATTCCGTATTTGTTTTTCTGACCAGATGTTTAAATTCCTTTTTCCTGCGTTCAAACCGGTCTTTATCGTGGTCGCGGATAATATAGGTGATTGTGGTTTCTTCTACCGTTCCTTCAAAGTTGGTCAGGTGGTAAAAACCTTCGTATCCTTCGGTATGTTCCGGAGTCTCCCAACGGGGAAGCATGGTGATAAATTCATTTGCAATCCGGATGGAATTTAGCATTTTACGTTTTGCATAACCCGGATGAACGTTACGCCCCTTGAAGGTTACTTTGGCCTGAGCTGCGTTGAAATTCTCAAATTCCAGTTCTCCAATTGCTCCACCATCCATCGTATATGCCCAGTCAGCTCCAAATTGCTCCACATCAAACTTATGCGCACCCTGTCCAATTTCTTCATCAGGTGTAAATCCGATGCGGATTTTACCATGTTTGATTTCAGGATGGTTTATAAGATATTCCATGGCAGAGACAATTTCAGCAACGCCTGCTTTATCATCTGCTCCTAGCAATGTTTTGCCATTTGTCACAACTATATCTTGTCCGAGGTAATCGTTCAATTCTGGGAAATCGTTTGGAGAAAGCGTTATTTGCTCATCTTTATTCAGAGTAATATCGTTGCCATCATATTTAACGATACGTGGTGTTACGTGCTTTCCTGTCATATCCGGACTAGTATCTAAATGGGATATAAATCCGATTATTGGAGTCTTTTTATCCGTATTGGCCGGCAAGGATGCCATCAGGTAACCATTATCATCAAGACTGACATCTTGCATACCCATGTCAATGAGTTCTTGTTCAAGGTGTTGTACAAATATTAATTGCCCCGGAGTACTGGGTGTCAGATTTGTAGTATCATTTGAGCGTGTGTCAAATTTGACGTATTGTAAAAAACGATCTATTAATTCCATATCGCTATGTATATTCTTCAATTATTTGATTTTATGTAACCAATTATCAACCTGCTTGGCGTCATACCCCAATTGTTTCGCTTTCAGGAAATCTTTTCTGGCGTCAATCCGATCATAGAGACCCCAATTGATTTTTCCACGAAGAAAATAAGCGGCAGGATTGTTATTGTCCTGATCAATAGATTTGGTAATGTCTGAGAGCGCTTTATCGTATTTTTTTGTGAAATAAAATAGTTCTGCGCGATTCAGATATAGTTCAGGGTCTTTTATATTTCCTTTAATAAGAGAATTATATAGCTTTTCTGCTTCTGGGAAATTACCCTGAAGCTTACAAATCAGCGCAATTCCTTTTTTTCCTTCACGATTATTGGGGTCAATTTCCAAAATGCGTGCAAAATCTTTTTTGGCTGATATTGTATCTGCTTTTTCCATGTAAATTTTACCTCGCATTTGCAGGGCATCCACCTCTTTATTGTCCAGTTCGATTGCACGGGTGTAATCATTTAATGCACTTTGCAGACTGTCCATTTCCAGATACAGAGCTGCCCGGTTCATATAAATAGCAACGGAGTTAGGTGCAAACAATAATCCATTGGAGTAGGAGCCCAAAGCGTCATGACGGTGTCCCATCATGCGTTGGACTGTTCCCAGATTCGAGAGTATTAATGAGTTTTGCGGATTGGCGGGTTCTTTCCGCAATGCACTCTTCAGGCACATTTCTGCTTTAGCTGTGTCTTTGTCTGCTAATGCTTTGAACGATTGTTCCACCCATTCATTATAGGTTTGGGCGAAGCCACTAACAAGGCTTCCGCCGATGAAGAATAGCGATAATGCGTATCTTTTCATTCTGATTTTGATTTGAGCCCTAAATTAATTTATCCACGCCAAAGAGAGGTGTTATTACATTGAAAAAATAATCCCGAAACGAAAAATAATACTATTTGAAGGTTTATTTCCTTCGGAAAGGGCATAAAAAAAGCCTGCAGCGATGGGGCAACAGGCTTTCTCTATATTTTGATGTTATTGTTGTTTAACCGGTATTTTGTCAATACGGCACTGGTGGCGACCGCCTTCAAAATCGGTATTCAGGAAAGTGTCCACGATGAACATTCCCTCTTCTTTAGAGATGAAACGACCTGGCATAACCAAAACGTTTGCATCATTGTGAAGGCGTACCAAACGAGCAATTTCCACGCTCCAGCAGAGTCCGGCACGTATTTCCTGATGTTTGTTTAATGCGATGTTGATGCCATTTCCACTTCCGCAAATAGCGATACCCGGATATACTTCGCCACGTTCAACCGCTTCAGCCAAAGGATGTGCGTAATCGGAATAATCCACACTTTCTGTTGAGTTTGTTCCAAAGTCAACAACTTCGATTTTCTTTTGTTTGAAAACTTCCAACAGATACTGTTTTAATTCATATCCGGCATGGTCACATGCAATGCCAATGGGTTTTCCTGATTTTAAAATGCTCATATTACTATATTGTAGTTTTTACTTCTTATTCTGGTTTTACGATTCAAAATTAGGTAAATAAAACAGAATAGAGAAGTAAAAGTACTTTTAAATGATGGTTTGAAATTAGAAATTTGGAGGAGTTGAATGTAAAGAATATGTGCAATTGTCTAATCTATTGACAATTGCTTTTCGTTTAAGAATATTTTGAAATCAAGAGGAGCGACTTTACGAAGCATTGCCGCTACACCGCAATATTTTTCCTGCGACATCTTAACCGACTTTATTACTTTATCCTGATTAAGAGTTTCCCCTTTGAGATGGTATTCGATAGTGAATCTGGTATATACTTTAGGGTGTTCTTCAGTCATATCAGCTTCGACGGTCATGTCAAACTCTTCCAGCTTTTCCAGCATTTTAGCGAGTAAGGAGACTACGTCCATGCCTGAACAACCGGCTAATGCTGTAAGCATTAAAGGTTTTGGACCGGGTCCTTTACCCTGTCCTCCATGTTCCGGAGTTGCATCAATGGTCAGTTTGTTATCTCCGATAGTGGCTTCGAAGCTCATGCTTTCCTGCCACTTCATAGTTATCTTCTCTAACATACCTTTTTGTGTTAACTGTTATGTAAACGCTATTTATAAAGAAATGCCTCAAAACAGAGTTAAGAGGCAATTCGGAAAATATGCTTACGAGTAAACGTTTCAGCAAATAGAATGTTCAGCAAGAAGCTTGATTACCAGGCGAAGATTGGATATTCCACCATAGTTTTGTTTACTTTCTCACAAACAGCTTTAGCAACTGCATCATCGTTAGGGTTTGAAAGTACGGTGTCCATCATTTCAACGATTTCAAGCATCAAATCTTCTTTAGCACCACGAGTCGAGATGGCAGGAGTACCTACGCGGATACCAGAGGTTAAGAAAGGTGAGCGGCTGTCGTAAGGAACCATGTTTTTGTTTACCGTGATGTCTGCTTTTACCAACGCGTTTTCAGCCATTTTACCAGTCAAATCAGGGAATTTGGTGCGGAGGTCAATCAGCATACAGTGGTTTTCAGTACCGTCTGAAACAATTTTGTAACCTTTATCCATGAATGCCTGAGCCATAACAGCGGCATTCTTTTTTACCTGTTTTTGGTAAGTTGTAAATTCAGGAGCCAAGGCTTCGCTGAATGCTACCGCTTTAGCCGCAATCACGTGCTCCAGCGGACCACCTTGTGCACCTGGGAAAACCGCAGAATCTAACAAGGCCGACATCTTTTTGATTTCACCTTTAGGCGTTTTTTTACCCCAAGGGTTGTCAAAATCCTGACCCAACAAGATTACACCACCACGAGGACCACGCAAAGTTTTGTGTGTAGTAGATGTTACGATATGTGCATGTTGAAGCGGGCTTTTCAATTCTTTAGCAGCAATCATACCGGCAGGGTGAGCCATGTCCACCCAAAGGATAGCGCCAATTTTGTCAGCTATCTGACGCATACGGGCGTAGTCCCAATCGCGAGAGTATGCAGAAGCACCACCAATGATCATTTTCGGGCGTTCGCGTAATGCAACCTCTTCCATTTGATCGTAATCTACCATGCCATTATCCTCACGCACATTGTATTCAAGTGCTTGGTACATCAAACCTGAGAAGTTTACGGGAGAACCGTGTGTTAAGTGACCACCGTGAGACAGATTCAGTCCTAAGAATTTGTCACCTGCGTTCATTACAGCGTAGAATACCGCTAAGTTAGCCTGAGCACCTGAGTGAGGCTGTACGTTCGCCCATTCTGCACCGAATAGTTCTTTCAGACGATCGATAGCAATTTGTTCGCTTTGGTCAACCACTTCGCAACCGCCGTAGTAGCGTTTGCCCGGGTAGCCTTCAGCATATTTATTAGTCAGGCATGAACCCATAGCCTGCATTACTTGATCACTTACAAAGTTTTCTGAAGCGATCAACTCAATACCTTTCAGCTGGCGTTGGTGCTCCTTCTCGATAATGTCAAAAATAACGTTGTCTCTTTTCATTGTATCGTTGTTTTGATGTTTATGCAAAGAAAATTGCCAAATCTCTGGCGGATTATGATTTTAAGGCGCAAAGATAAGACATTATGTTCAGAATGCAGAGGGAATGTATTGGAAAATTGACAAGTGAAACAATTAAGGGGAATAATCCTTTAGTACGGCTTGGAGTTGTTGGGCAAAGTGTTTTGCATTTAGAGTGAAAAGCGGATGGGAAAGAAATAGAATGAATTTCTGTATTTAATGTAAGCCTTTGGTAAACCTCATCTTGTACTCCAATGTTTTGGTCCATAACTTTGCAAAAACAAAAAGGATGGAGTAAGAAAGAAGACTTGATGTGCTTCACCCCAATTACCGGATACCTCTGAAATAAAAATTCCGCAGTTTGATTATTTCGGGATTTTTTAGATGGTGTACATCGCCGAAGGTTTACGAAAAAATATGACAACTGGATTTCCTATATACAAAAATAGAGTGGGGTGATGCTTCCACTCTATTTTTGTTTAGGACGTTAGTGCTTTTTTATCAATAAAACACCAGGCAAACCGGTGCTCCAACTTTTATCTGTTGGCCGGTAGTGGTGAGTTGTCCGGTGATAGCGTTTCGTTTGAAAATAACAATGTTATCCGTCTTTTGGTTACCCACCAGCACATATTTCCCATCGGGAGAAATGGTGAAGTTACGGGGGCCGTCTCCACCGGTAGATACCTGGTTTTTGTAAGTTAAGGTTCCGTTTTTGTCGACGGAGAAACAGCTGATGTCATTCGCCGTACCGCGATTGGTGGCATAAAGGAATTTACCGTCAGGGGAAAGGTGAATATCGGCAGCGCCGGTCTCGATATTGCTCTTTTTGACTACAGAAGTTTCCTGTATCAGTTTCAGTTTTCCCTCATTCATCTGCATGACGGAGAGCGTGCCATCCAGTTCCTGGATCAGATAGACGCGTTTGCCATCCTTGCTGAAGGTGACGTGGCGGGGCCCACTGCCTGCTTTTACTTTGAGGGAATCGTGGGGAACCAGCGTGCGGGATGTCCCGTTCATGTTGTAGCTATAGATAGTGACTTTATCCGTTCCGAGGTCATTTACTGCAAGGTATTTGCCGTCGGGAGAAAAGATCGTCTGGTGTACGTGAGGGGAGGACTGGCGGTCTTTGTTTATGCTGCTTCCGGTATGTTGGATGACTTGCTGTGCTTCAGTCAGCGAGCCATCCGCTTTACGACCGAAGACGCACAGGCTGCCGCTGGTGTAGTTGGCCGTGATCACGTGATGGTCGGTGACGGTGATGTAGCAGGGGCCTTCTCCACGTGCATCGACCTTATTGATGAAGGTGATGGTGCCGTTCTTTTCGTCGAATGAGAATGCGCTGATGGTGGCGTTAGTCTGATTCTGATTTACGGAGTAGAGAAACTTATGATCCCGGGTCAATGCCACGAAACTCGGATTCTCGACTCCCTTAGCAACAAACTTTTGCGTGCAGGTTTTGCTCTCCGGAGCCAGATCATACAGGTAGATTCCTTCGCTTTTGCCGGGATTGGTATAGGTGCCGACCAACAGTCGATAGTGTTTGTTCTGGGCCTGCACAGCCAGCAGCGAAACGCATAAAAGAAGGGTTAAGCCAATTTTTCTCATAGTCGTGTTTTGTCGTTTGTAGATTTTAGCGCCCAAAGATACCTTATTTCACGGGAGTATCGGAGGAAAGCTTACCTGTATTATTTTGGCGGCATTAAGCGAAAGGAGGAGGATAGGCTTGGTTTCGCATGGTAAATGCTTATGGGCGGTTCATTGATCACGCCCTGACGGTACTTTTTATATGGTTTTATATTTGGTGAGATGAAAGGTCTCTCCATTCCGAACTTATTGTCTTATAAGTTCCTCAATCTTTGCTTTGGCCTCATTTGGTCTTAGATTTGACCCTTCAACAATAAGCCCTTTTTTATCAAGAATTACATAGTGAGGTACGCCTCGTACATCTAATGCCGATCTCAAATCAGCGCTTTGTTTCTTCGATAGAAAATAGTGTTGACCTTTTAACCTGAACTCATCAAGACAGGCTTTCCAGTTATATTCTTCCGAATCAAGACAGAGATAGACAAAGCTAACGTCCTTACCTTCCATTTGCTTAGCTAATATTCTGGAATTGTGCATTTCGGCTCTACATGGCCCACACCAGGTCGCCCAGCAATCTATATAAACGACCTTTCCTTTATTGGAGAAGATAACGCTGTCCAGAATCTCTTTTGCAGAAGAATTCTCCAGTTTTCTCAATACAGATTCCGAATAAATCTTTGGATTCTCAATCCTTTGTTTGGTTTGAATGTATTGTGCTGATAAATTGTTCTTCAGGTAAGGCAATGTGATATAGTTATCAATGGTTTCCCTGTTTTTCTCGTAATAGCTGATAGAACCACTTTTAAAATCTTCCGAAAACATTTCTGTTAATACCAATTGACGTAATAAAGGATCTGATGTGTACTTTATATTACCATAAAACAAGAGTGAATCCATGACTCCTGAAGGAGTGGTTATTACACCGGGTGCAGTTTCATACTTTTTTATCTCGTCTCCCTCCATAATTTTGGTCCATGAATATCCATAGCGAAATATGTTTGTGAAACAAGACATAGCATAACCGCTAATTATCATGGGTTCTGTCATAGGTGACCATTTCTTCAGCGCATCAAAATATGAAACCGGGACTTTCCATTGCTCCTTATTCAGGTTATTGGCTCTTCGATGGTTGTTAGGATAGTAATTAAGGGAATTGTAATAATCAAACTCAACAAAGGTAGAAGCCCAGATCTTCGTTTCATTATCCGGCTTTATATCTGAGATGAATTTTCTATACATCTTCCTTCTTTCTTGTCTTACGGAATCAAGATAAACAAGGTAGCGATCCGTATCATATTCTTTGATTGCTCTTTCTTCTTTTTTCCAATCCCAGTAAAGCGGATCTGAAAAATACCGGAACTGAAAGACGGCTGCATCACGGTTAGACTTAGCTGCATCACCACTGAATTCAATTGATTTCAGAATAGATGGCCGATCTCCCGGTTTTCCGTCAAACTCCACATAGATGCTGTCTCCGGGATGTATTAATACCAGAAAATTCGTTTTATACATTAACCAAGCGTCAGTCGGTCTGTAGATTTCAAAAGCTGTGGAGAAACGTCCTAGACTGTCTATTTCTATACTGATACTTTCTTGATTGAAACCGGGTTGATTAATGCTAAGTTCAATGACATCTTTTGCATGATCATAATTGGTGACTTTACCGGCAATAATAAGCTTGCGGGGAGATTGATAATCTTCTGATTTAATGGAGGTAAATGGGATAACTAGCAAAATTGCCAATAAAAAAGAGTACTTCATTATTGGTGTTGTTTTTGATCGGATTAAGTTTTTCTTCATAGTAATTGTGTACTTTATATTTTTACTCTTCAGATAAAAGTTACGGTAGTTTCTTAAGCTATGGTTACCAGTGCTGGTTATTTGCACAAACCTGACAGGTTTTCAAAACCTGTCAGGTCTAAGTCAAGACTAAATCCGTTTTTAGTTATTCCCCACCGTAGTAGCACCTCCGGCCGCACTACTGCCGCCTTCCGCATTAATCCGTTTCAGCAGTTGTTCCAGCGTGTAGTCTTTCAACTTCACATCGTCCACGCCGCGATAGAGCGAGCGGCCAGTGCTGAGGACAGAGTCAATCTTTGCCCAGAGTTCGTTAAACTCCTTGTTGTTGTCACTGGTCGTCTGGATGCGTTCGCTCAGTTTGCTGTTCTGACCGTTGTTGAGTGTGTCGATCTCGTTGATAAGCGAGGTGAGCGATTCCGTTAACACTTCTTTCAGGCCTTTGGCTGCCAATGCGGTCTTGTTGCGGGTGAGGTCGGTAATCAGGCTGTTACCCTGGGCGATAATTCCTTCCACATTTCCATCGCTGATTTGGGTGCGCAGGCTCGTCAGTCCGAAGCCATCTGCAGAAATGTCCATTGTACCGTTGGCCAGTTTCAGGTATCCTTCCAGCTTATTGAGGATTGGCCGGAGCTGCTTGGTCTTGTCTTTGAGCGTAGAGGTTACCTGTTTCATCTGGTTTGTGATTGCTCCCGATTTGACCATCTGAAGGCAAACTTTACGCCGGGCTTCCATATCGGTCGCGAACTCCTCGTTATACTCTGGCGAATAATCGCTGAACTGCACCAGGTCACGGCGAAAACTGGAGACTAGAAATCCTGCGATAGCGGGAACTTCTTCTTTTTTACATTTGAAATCTCTTTCCATAACATCTGTTTTTTTGGTTTATACTATGATAAGGTCATACTTTTCGAATAATGCAACCGGTATTTGGGCAATCGTTTCCCGCACTCCGGCAACTGTCTCCCGTGTTCCGGCAACCCTTTCCCTTGATCCGGCAAGCGCTTCCCGTATTCGGGCAACCGTTTCCCGTACTCCGGCAATCGTTTCCCGTGGTGCGGCAAGCTCTTCCCTTATTCCGGCAGGAGTTTCCCTCGTTCGGGCAATCGTCTCCCGCATTCCGGCAAGCGAATCCCGCATTGGGGCAGGTGCACTGTGCATCCGGGCTTTCTTTTCGGCTATTCTGTCAGCATTTACTTGAATCATTACAATGCCTACGGGGTTCCGTTTTTTCTTATCAACCGTCATATTAGCCATTCTTTTAGCTGATATTTAGGAATACCGAGGTATTATGTCTGATATTTGTGAATGCTCAGGTTGTAAAATTATAAAAACAGTTTTATCTGCCAAATAATAACGAAATAATATTTTTTGTAGACTAGAGGCTGGAATATGTGAATAAGGGTTGGAAAAGTGCGCTATTCCGGACGGGAAGGCCGATGTAAAGCCTCTTTTTAGGAAAATGAATGTCCGGCCATTAGCTGGGGAGGTAAATAAAAAATGCAGTGGCTTCCGGGGAAACCACTGCATTAACAAACAACGCAATCAAAACAATATCTTACAATTTTATAGTCCAGGTTTTGGTGCCGTCCGTAGCGGTCGCCACGTTGTCGCAGGCGCCGTTGCCGTAATTGACCGTGATGGTTTTTCCGTTGCGGGTGATTACCTCGATTCCTTTGACAATGTGTCCGCAAAGCATTTTGTAGATCAGCGGAGTCGCTTTGTCAACGGTTTTGGTCACGACATTGCCTTTCACGCTGGTGAACTTTTTACTTCCCCAGGTTGCAGTCCATTTCACACGGGTAGTATCAATCAGTCCGTAGTGGTACACGCGGTACAGGTCCGAAATGTGGGTCGCGGTGCCGCGGGTCGGGAAGGTAACGGTGATGCTATCCTTGATGGTACAGGTGCGGACAACTGAAGAAGAGTCCGTCTTAAATGTTTTGGTTATACTTCCTCCGATAAGCAGGCTGTCCACCTTGTAATTTTCAAAAATAACTCTTCTCGCCAGTTTGATGTCGGCAAAGTTTTTGGTGGTAATGATGATTTTACCTGAGCGAACTTTACCGTCTTTGCAGGTAACCCCTGTAGTCCCGAAATTAATGACCAGGCGTTTGGTCGTTGTAGTCGAGTCTTTGGTGATCGTAAATTTACCGGTAATCAGGTAACTCAGCGAGTCTGCTACTGTGGCCGATTTTAATGTGCCGGCTGAATAGACCGAAAGGGATTCGTCACTGATGGCGTCCACTTCCGTTGCCACGTGGTCGGTGGTATTCGCGTCGGCGACGATGGTTTGGTTGGTTTCTGCAGCTGCTGCTGATGCTGCCGGATCATCTGATTTATTACAAGAGGTGGCAAAAACGGCAAGCACTCCTGCTACGAAAAGATAACTAAGCTTTTTCATTTGACTTTTGATTTGAGGGTTTTTATTGATCTTGAAAAATGTCTCTGAGGGTTGGATGCACAAATATAGCCGAAGTTAAATGCGGACAGATATTTTTTTGCCGGAAAATATTTTCCCCGATTTTTGCACTATCATTTAACCTTTTCCCTTAACTTGCATCTAACCGATAAAGTGAATCCTGAAATCAATACCAATGCAACCGTTGTTATTGATTTGAATCATTAAGAACATTGAGCCAATGACTACTATATCAGATGACGAAATTCTGACATTAATCCGGGGAAAGGGCACGGCCAATCAGGGATTTGCTTTGTTGATGAAGAAATACCGGGAGCCGATCTATTGGCACGTGCGACGCCTGGTGGTCTCGCATGAAGATGCGGAGGATATTTTGCAAGAGGTCTTTATCAATGTTTTTCGTTTCTTCGAAAGCTACAAAGGCGACAGCAAACTATACACCTGGATTTACAAGATCGCGACCAATGAATGTGCCCGTATGTTTCGCAGCCGCAAAGGAACGCATCTATCATTTGATGAAGTGGGAGAGGTGCTGGTAAATACGCTTTACGACTCTTCGTCGGACGAAAGCGACCGGATATTGCTCCTTTTTCAGGAGGCTATCCTGCGACTGCCCGAGAAGCAACGGTTGGTCTTCAACCTTCGCTACTATGACGAGCTGAGTTACGAGGAGATCAGCCAGATACTCGATTCATCGGTCGGTACGCTGAAAACCAATTACCATTACGCCCAGGAGAAGATTAAGGAATTTATGATACAACACCAGTTATGAAAGACGATTTTGACTTTAAAAATATAGGCAAACGGATGCCTTACGAGGTGCCGGACGACTTTTTTGAAGAGGTTTCGGGGAAAACACTTGCCGAATATGAGCGCCGCAAAGAGCGAAAGGCGAAGACGGTTCAGTTTAAGGCCTGGATTTCGGCGGTTGCAGCTGTAGTGGTACTGGCCGGAGGAGTCTGGTTTGCTTTTTATCAAAACAGGGGTCTGGATTCACCTTTGGCTTATGAGAAGGTATCTAAAGATTCATCTGTGGCTACTGCTTCTGTAATAAAAGATAAGAAGTCCGGAAAGGCGCAGCAAAAGCAGGTCGTCTTTCCCTCTAAGCCGAATAAAGGCAATCAATCCGGTAAAGTGACGCAAAAACAGGCCTCATCCTCTAAAAATGAAAAGGCGGAAACGCTGGATGATGCCCTGAAAAGTTTATCCAAAGAGGAGCTGGAACAGCTGAATACTATTTCAGAAAACGATTTTATTTACGAAGAATAATTCTACAAGTATGAAGACTATAAAGATTCTGAGTATCACATTACTCTTGCTGCTTTCGGCCCAGATGAGCTGGAGTCAGCAGCCGGGACGATTAGGTGAAAACCTGCGTCAACGCTTTATGCAAATCAAGCTCAGGGAAATGCGTCGCGAACTCAATCTGTCAGAGGAGCGTTTCGAGCAGTTCCGTCCCGTTTATATCCGTTTTGAACAGGAGAAACAGCAATCATCGAAGGGAATACTCCGCGGTGCAAAGGCAATGCGTGATGGGGATTTAACAAACGAAGAGGCAGAACGTCTGTTTCGGGAACAAAATGAAAAAGCCCGGAAGTTGATTGATTTGCGGGAAAAATATTACGACGAATTCCTGAAAATCCTGTCGCCACAAGAGATTCTGAAGATGTTTAAGACGGATGTGGAAATCCAGCGCAAGATTACTCAGGAGTTGAAGCGCAGAGCGGTTGAGCGCCGTGAACTTAATCAGGAGCAAAACATCCTGCCGTAACCGGCTTGAAATCAAAAAGCAAACCCTTCGGACAATTACTGTTCGAAGGGTTTGCTTTATAATATCTGAGATGATTATCTTCTGCCTGATTTGCCACCGGGCTTACCCGCATTAGGACGGTTGCTTCTGGCGCTACCTCCCTGGCTTTTGCCGCTTTTGGGGCTACCGCCGCGCGAAGGCTTTCCTCCGAAGCGTTCTTCGGGTTTATGTGCAGATTTTCCTGATCGGGCAGAGCTTCCTCGTGGCGCAAATTTGTCGTCCGGCTTTCCACTTCGTTTCGCATCAGCTCTGAAGTCGCGTTTGGGTTCGCGTTTGTTCGCTGCGCTTTTGGGTACGGAGGCCTCTTGGGTAGATGAAGAATCTTTAATCAGGTGAAAAAGTTTCTTCATTTCCTCTTCGTTCAGTTCGCGCCAGTCACCTACGGGGATCCCTTTACTACTGATGTGCATGATACGGACACGTTCCAGTTTCACCACTTCGTATCCGAAATGCTCGCACATCCGGCGGATTTGACGGTTTAGACCCTGGATCAATGTGATACGGAATACGAATGGAGCCTCTTTTACCACCTTGCACTTCTTGGTCATGGTGCCCAGGATAGGCACTCCGCTTGACATCCCGTATATGAACTCATCGTCGATGGGCTTATCCACCGTGACCAGATATTCCTTTTCGTGGTTGTTGCCCGCACGGAGGATTTTGTTGACAATATCCCCGTTGTTGGTGAGGAAAATCAATCCCTGCGAATCTTTATCGAGGCGCCCGATGGGGAAAATACGTTGCGGGAAGTTGACGAACTCGACGATGTTGTCACGAACCCCCACTTCCGTGGTGCTGGTAATACCCACCGGCTTGTTGAACGCAAGCACGACGATGTCCTGCTGTTCCTGTGCTTTGAGCAGGATGCCATTGACCATGACTTTGTCACGCGGACTTACCTGGTCGCCGATCTGGGCGCGTTTGCCATTGATAAAAACGTGGCCCTGTTCGATGTAACGGTCGGCTTCGCGGCGGGAACAGATACCGCTTTCACTGATGAATTTATTGAGCCGGGTGGTGTTGAAGTTTGTCATTTTTTGGAAATAGGTGAATGATTGGCTTCGGGAAATGACGTCTGTGTATTAGCGGTTTCTTCCGAAATCGTTTTTCCCTCATCCCAAATCGCTGCAAAGGTCGTCATATTATTTGATATTTTCAAAACCGGGGATGAGGCAGAGGTTTATTTAAGGAAATCCCAATAGAAAAGGGTACCGTTGCCAGTACCCGTACCCTTAGCCGTTTTATCTTATTCTTCAGTTTCTTCGGAAGTAATTCCCAGTATGTTTTGTGATTCGCTGCTGGGAAGCGATTCTACCTCTCTCAATCTTCGTTTGATTACGTTGGTACGTGTCCCGATGAGTTCCCCAATCTGGTCGCTGGCGGTATTGATATTCTTCTGTGCCTTTTCCAGTAATCCACCAAACTTCTCGAATTCTGTTTTTACGGCTCCCAGTATAGACCAAACTTCACTGCTTCTCTTCTGCAATGCCAGGGTGCGGAATCCCATCTGGAGGCTGTTTAGGATAGCAGCGAGGGTAGTGGGACCGGTCACAATCACTTTACTCTCACGCTGTATCTGCTCCAATAACGCCGAGCGACGGATTACCTCTGCATAAATGCTTTCAAATGGCAGGAATAGTATGGCGAAGTCAGTCGTTCCGGGCGGGTCAATGTATTTATCCGAAATATCTTTCGCCATGCGTTTTATGGTTGTTTCCAGAACCTTGCCAGCGCTTTCCACCTGAATGCTATCGCCTGTTTCGTAGGCATCAAGCAGTTTTTCATAAACCTCTTTAGGAAACTTGGCATCAATCGGAAGATAAACATGAGATTGGTTATCGTCACGTCCCGGAAGTTTCACCGCAAATTCTACCAAATCGGATGATCCTTTCTTCGTACGGACATTTGCTTCAAACTGGTCTGGTGCCAGGATTTGCTCCAATAACATCGAAAGCTGAACTTCTCCTAGTGTACCTCTAACCTTGACATTACTCAGTACCTTCTTAAGTCCTCCAACGTCTTGTGCTAAGGTCTTCATCTCTCCAAGTCCATTCTGTACTGCCAAAAGCTGTTTGCTGACAGTTTCAAAAGATTGCCCAAGTCGTTCGTTGAGCGTTTTCTGTAGTTTCTCGTCAACGGTTTCCCGCATTTGTTCCAGCTTCTGCTCTGTTTTGAGAATCATTTCGGATTGTTTGTTGTCCATTTGAGCAAATTTCTCCCGCTGAAGCTCATTGAATGACTGGATATTCCGGTCAAGATTGACCTGGAAACGGGCTAATGTCTGGTTCAGTTCCTCCCGGTTATCTTTTAGAGAGGCATTCAGCTCAGTCCTGTTTTCGGACACGTTGGTCGCCATTTCCTGACGGTTTGTTTTAAACTCCTCTCTTAGACGGTTTTCCATGGCTGTCAATCGCTTCTCGAGTTGTTCTATAATTTCCCTGTTTTGCTCTGTCAGATTATTCTTCTTTGTCATAGAAATGACAATCAGCGCAATAACTCCAACTAATATTCCAATTTCAGTACCTATCATTTCCGGAATTTAATAAAGTGGCATAAAAAAGCTGCCTGTGATCAACAGGCAGCTTTCGTGTATTTCTATTTTCTTCGTTTACTGAATACTGGTGAGGATTTTCTGATTCTCCTTGTCAAAGTCAACGTGGATGGTGTGACCATCTGATACTGTAGCGCGGATAATCATTTCAGCCATCTCATCTTCCAGGTATTTCTGGATAGCACGTTTCAGAGGACGTGCACCAAATTGAACATCGTATCCTTTAGAAGCGATGAAATCCTTGGCTTCATCAGAAATAAGAAGTTGGTAACCCAGATTTTCAACGCGCTTGTAGAATCCTTTAAGCTCGAGGTCGATAATCTTGTAAATGGCCTCTTTGTTCAACTGGTCAAACATGATAATGTCATCTACACGGTTCAGAAATTCAGGAGCAAACGCACGGTTGAGTGCTTTCTGGATTACTCCGCGAGTGTAATCTTTATCATCGGCGTCGGTTGGCGTGGTGAAGCCAACACCGCGTCCGAAGTCTTTCAACTGGCGGGTACCAATGTTGGAGGTCATAATCAGGATTGTATTTTTGAAATCAATTCTGCGACCTAAACTGTCTGTCAGGCGACCTTCATCCAATACTTGCAACAACAGGTTGAATACATCCGGGTGTGCTTTCTCAATTTCATCCAGAAGAACAACAGAATAAGGTTTTCTGCGGACTTTTTCAGTCAACTGGCCACCTTCTTCGTAACCCACATATCCCGGAGGTGCTCCGACAAGGCGTGAAACGGTGAATTTCTCCATATACTCACTCATATCGACGCGGATTAACGCATCAGAAGAGTCGAAGAGGAATTCGGCCAGAATCTTTGCCAAATGTGTTTTACCTACACCGGTTGGCCCCAGGAACATAAATGTACCGATGGGTTTGTTGGGGTCTTTAAGGCCTACGCGATTACGCTGAATTGCTTTTACCACTTTCTCGACGGCATCATCCTGACCAATGATACGACCTTTTAGCTCTGCCCCCATTTGCAACAGCTTGTGGCTTTCGGCCTGGGCTATGCGCTGAACAGGGACACCGGACATCATGGCGACAACTTCTGCGATCTTCTCTTCGTCAACGACTTGTCGGTTTTCTTTAGTCTCCTTTTCCCATTTGTCTTTGGCGTGATCAAGCTGGTTGAGCAGCGTCTTTTCTTTATCGCGGAAGCTGGCTGCCAGTTCGAAATTTTGCGCTTTTACTGCACTGATTTTTTCCTGACGGGTAGTTTCTATGCTCTTTTCAAGGTCTTCGATGTCCTTTGGAACAACGATGTTTGTAATGTGAACGCGTGAACCGGCTTCATCCAAAGCATCAATTGCTTTATCGGGGAAGTTCCGATCGCTAATATAACGCTCTGTGAGTTTTACACAAGCTGTCAACGCTTCCGGAGTGAAGACTACGTTGTGGTGGTCTTCATATCTGTCCTTGATATTGTTCAGGATTTGCAGAGTTTCTTCCGGTGTTGTCGGATCAACCATTACTTTTTGGAAACGGCGTTCCAATGCTCCGTCTTTCTCGATGTTTTTGCGGTATTCATCAAGAGTTGTAGCTCCGATACATTGGATTTCACCACGCGCCAGGGCTGGTTTCAGCATATTGGCCGCATCAAGCGAACCGCCTGCACCGCCTGCACCTACAATGGTGTGAATCTCGTCGATAAAGAGAATGACATTCGGATTCTTAGATAATTCATTCAATATCGCTTTGATACGTTCTTCAAACTGGCCACGGTATTTTGTCCCCGCTACCACTGATGCCATATCCAAAGAAATCAGTCGTTTATCAAAAAGGATTCGCGATACTTTGCGTTGAACGATACGGAGGGCCAATCCTTCAACAATCGCGGATTTACCTACGCCGGGCTCACCAATCAATACCGGATTGTTCTTTTTACGACGGCTCAGTATTTGCGCCAGACGCTCGATTTCACGTTCACGACCAACAACGGGATCCAGACGGTTTTCTTCGGCAGCTTTAGTCAAATCACTACCGAAATTGTCCAGTACCGGGGTGTCCTGAGATGTTTTGGCATGTGCCGTTCCTCCCTGATGAGAATCTCCATGAAGAAATTTGTCATCATTTTCATCGTCATCGTCACTGAAATCGGCACCCATATCCTGCGGCGCTTCAAAACCTTTACCGTCTATAAACTGATGGACGGAGTTGTAAGTGATATTGTGTTCGCTGAATGCTTCTGCAGCAAGGTTGTTATTGTCTTTCAGTATGGCCAGAAAAACGTGCTCTGTATCAGTAGAGTCACTTTGCATGAGACGGGCTTCCAGCATGCTGATTTTCAATACGCGTTCGGCGCTTTGACTGACCGAAATTCCATCCTGTACTTTGTCCCAATGCATCAGGTAGGTATTACTCCGTTGAACCAAACGTTCGATTTTTTGCTTCATCTCGGTAATATTTACCCCCATATTACTAATAATGTCTATGGCTTTTCCGGTACCTTCACGGAAAATGCCCAGCATCAGATGTTCCGGGCCGATGCTTGCGCTTTGAAGGCGTTCTGCCTCTTCACGACTATACCCGATAGCATCCTTTACCTTTTGTGTATAGTTATTTTTCATACCAACTCATTTTGCAATGACTAAACTAGTGCAGCACAATTTCGTGCTGATCCATCTATTCATTCGTTAATATTATAACAATAAACAGAGAGTGATTTACGCCCTGTTATCCGCAAATATAGCACTTATATTTAATTTCGGTCACTTGTGGCGATATTTTCTGCATATTTTTTCGAGCCGTTTACCGAATAGGGATTTGATGCTTTTATCGAGAAAAGTTTTGGCTGTCTTTCTTTCATATTTTAGGGGAAAAGCTTACCTTAGCACGCTTTTTTAACGAAAATGGTATCTCAAATAAATTTCTCATAAATGACTGATCAAGACAGAATAATTAAAGTAAACATCGAAGATGAAATGAAGAGCATCTACATCGACTATTCGATGTCTGTAATCGTTTCGCGTGCGTTGCCTGACGTGAGGGACGGATTTAAACCCGTTCACCGACGCGTTTTGTTTGGAATGAACGAGCTGGGCAATACTTCCGATAAACCTTATAAAAAATGTGCGAGAATCGTGGGTGAGGTATTAGGTAAATACCACCCGCATGGTGATTCATCTGTCTATTTTGCCCTGGTACGTATGGCACAGGAGTGGTCATTGCGTTACACTTTGGTTGACGGACAAGGTAACTTCGGTTCTGTTGACGGCGATAGCCCTGCTGCGATGCGTTATACTGAGGCGCGTCTGAGTAAAATCGCTGAAGAGATGCTCGTTGATATTGAAAAAGATACGGTGGATTTCCAGCTCAACTTTGACGATACGTTGAAAGAGCCTATTGTATTGCCTACCCGTATTCCAAATCTTTTGGTAAATGGAGCTTCTGGTATTGCCGTAGGTATGGCAACCAATATGCCTCCTCATAACCTTTCTGAGGTAATTGACGCAACAATCGCTTACATTGAGGATAAAGATATTGACATTCACGGACTGATGAAGTACGTGAAAGCGCCTGATTTTCCAACGGGAGGCTACATCTATGGCCATGCTGGTGTGAAAGAGGCGTATGAAACTGGTCGCGGTCGGGTAGTGATGCGTGCAAAAGCTGAAATCGAAACAGAGCACAATCGCGAAAAGATCATTATAACAGAGATTCCATACCTTGTCAATAAGGCAGAGCTAATTAAAACCATTGCAGATCTTGTAGAAGATAAGAAAATAGAAGGTATTTCGAATGTAAATGATGAGTCAGACCGTACAGGTATGCGTATTGTGGTGGATGTGAAGCGTGATGCCAATTCCAACGTGGTACTGAATACCCTGTTCAAAATGACGGCGCTTCAGTCATCATTCGGAGTAAATAATATTGCCCTGGTAAAAGGACGTCCGCGCTTACTAAATCTGCGTGATATGGTGAGCCTCTTCGTAGAGCACCGACATGAAGTAGTTATTCGTCGTACCAAATACGAGCTGGCTGAAGCTGAAAAGCGTGCTCATATCCTTCAGGGTTTAATCATCGCTTCTGATAATATAGATGAGGTTATTGCTATTATCCGTTCATCTCAAAACCCGGAAGAAGCCCGCAACCGACTGATCGAACGTTTCGCATTATCTGATATTCAGGCAAGAGCAATCGTTGAGATGCGTCTGCGCCAGTTGACCGGTCTTGAGCAGGCAAAACTCCACGCAGAATACGAAGAGATCATGAAATTGATCGCTTATTTGAACGAGATTCTTTCAAATGAGGAACTTTGTATGAAGGTTATTAAAGATGAATTACTTGAAATCAAGGATAAATACGGTGACGAGCGTAAATCGGAAATTGTATATTCATCAGAAGAATTCAATCCGGAAGATTTCTACGCCGATGATGAGATGGTAATCACCATATCTCACATGGGTTATATTAAACGTACTCCGCTAAGTGAATTCCGTACTCAAAATCGCGGAGGCGTGGGTTCTAAAGGAAGCGAGACCCGCGATGCTGACTTTATTGAGCATATTTACCCGGCTTCCATGCACAGTACCATGCTCTTCTTTACCCAAAAAGGAAGATGTTACTGGTTGAAGGTTTATGAAATTCCGGAAGGTGCTAAAAATACCAAAGGTCGTGCTATTCAGAACCTCTTGAACATAGAATCGGATGATAAGGTAAATGCGTTTATCAAAGTCAAACAACTACAGGACCCGCAATATAATCAATCTCACTATCTGTTGTTCTGTACCAAACAGGGTGTGATTAAAAAGACTTCGCTTGAAGCTTATTCACGTCCCCGTCAGAATGGTGTAAATGCGATCACCATCCGTGAAGATGACAAGGTAATTCAGGTTCGTTTGACTGACGGTAACAACTATGTAATTTTGGCCAACAAAAATGGTCGTGCTATTACATTCCACGAAAGTGCAGTTCGCGAAATGGGCCGTACTGCGACAGGAGTTCGCGGTATGACACTTGATGAAGATGGTCAGGATGAAGTGGTAGGTATGATTTGTATCGAAGATACCAAAGCAGAATCTATCATGGTGGTATCTGAAGAAGGTTATGGTAAGCGCTCCGAATTTGATGATTACCGTATTACAAACCGTGGTGGTAAGGGTGTAAAAACCATGAATATCACCGACAAAACCGGA
>JAUZOF010000299.1 GCA_030706585.1 Bacteroidota bacterium | reverse complement strand
TAGGTGTGAGTGGGAGTTCCTTTAGTCTTCAGTATATTATAGGCCATTTCGAGAGAGCTTCCGGTCGCAAGCATGGGGTCGGCAATGATCAGCGTCTTCCCATCCAGGCCGGGAGAGGCCAGGTATTCACTACAAATCTCAAATTGCTCCTCGTCTTTATACTTTCGAAAGGCCGAGACAAAAGCATTTTCCGCCTTATCCAGAATATTGAGAAATCCCTGATGGAAAGGCAATCCGGCCCGCAAGACGGTAGCAATCACTATCCGATTATCAGATGTCTCTACGTGTGATATCCCCAGAGGTGTTTGAATCGCTTTGGGCGAATAGGTAAATGTTCTGCTGATTTCATAGGCCATGACCTCCCCTATCCGTTCCAGATTACGGCGGAAACGAAGACGATCTTTTTGAATATGTATATCACGTATCTCGGCCACAAAACGGGAAAGTTCCGAGTTATTCCGGGAAAGATCATGCAAAACCATACTCGATATAGATTAAATAGTGCTCAATTCTGTTTACATAGACAAATATACTACCTGAATCATTTTTTCCATGTCAATTTATGTCAAAAACAGAATTTGATTTGTTATAGTAGAAAGAAGATAAGATTGCGTTCACACCATTCCATTCGACAAATACATTCAGAACTAATAAAGCTCATTATGACAAAGAATCACGATTTAATCCATTGGGTAAATAAATGGGCCGAACTCATGACTCCCGATAAAATCTATTGGTGCAATGGCTCAGAAGAGGAAAATCAACATTTGTTGAATGGTATGGTCTCCAGCGGAATGGCAGTCAGGCTTAATGACAAACTAAGACCCAATTCTTATTACTTTCAATCCGACCCAAGTGATGTCGCCCGGGTGGAGAGCCGGACCTTTATCTGTTCCGAATCGAAGGAAGATGCCGGACCGACCAATAACTGGCATGATCCGGAACAAATGAAGACCTCCCTGCGTGAACACTATAAAGGATGCATGAAAGGACGCACAATGTATGTGATCCCATTTTGCATGGGCCCGCTACACTCCGACATATCCCACCTTGGCGTTCAACTTACCGATTCACCTTACGTGGTGGTCAATATGCGCATCACTACCCGTATGGGAAAAGAGGTCCTTGCCCTGATAGACCATTCCGATATATTTGTACCATGCGTCCATTCCGTAGGCTACCCGCTTGAACCGGGACAACCGGATGTAAAGTGGCCATGTGCTCCTATTGAACGAAAATATATCGCCCACTTCCCGGAAACCCGTGAAATCTGGTCCTTTGGCTCCGGTTACGGTGGAAACGCACTGTTAGGGAAAAAGTGTTTTGCCTTGCGCATTGCCTCCACCTTAGCGCTTGATGAGGGCTGGATGGCCGAACACATGCTTATCCTCGGCATCACCAACCCTCAGGGAGAAAAGAAATACTTTGTAGCGGCATTTCCATCGGCTTGCGGAAAAACAAATCTGGCCATGCTGACCCCGACCCTACCCGGCTGGAAAGTCGAGACTATCGGTGATGACATTGCCTGGCTGGAATTTCGTCACGACGGGCGGCTCTATGCCGTCAATCCTGAAAACGGATTCTTTGGCGTAGCACCCTGCACTTCCATGGATACCAATCCGAATGCAATGTTGTCCGTGAGCCAAAATGCACTGTTTACTAATGTGGGACTAACTCCGGATGGCGACGTATGGTGGGAAGGCATCGGACACGATATGCCTCCCGGAACAATGGACTGGAAAGGCCACTTCCACGAACCGACACATTGCGAACCCATCGCCCACCTGAATTCCCGCTTTACAGCACCGGCATCACAGTGCCCCAGCATCGACCCCGACTGGGAAAATCCCACGGGAGTTCCTATTTCGGCCATACTCTTCGGTGGCCGGAGGGCGACAACAGTCCCGTTGATCCTCGAAGCCCGCAACTGGGATCACGGGGTATTTATGGGGTCAACTATCGGCTCGGAAGTAACGGCCGCAGCAATCGGACTGAAACCCGGCGTCCGTCGCGATCCATTTGCTATGTTGCCTTTCTGCGGATATAATATGGGCGACTACTTTGCCCACTGGATAGAGATGGGAAAATGTACCAGGCCTGAGCTTTTACCTAAAACATTCACAGTAAACTGGTTCCGCAAAAAAGAGGGTAAGTTCCTGTGGCCCGGATATTGTGAAAACAGCCGGATACTGGCCTACATCTTTGACCGCTGCAATAATGAAAGGAAAACAGAGGATACTCCTTTAGGGAAAATCCCGGCGACCGGAGAAATAAACACCGAAGGGCTTGATATTACCACAGAACAACTGGAACAGTTATTCAGAATAGATCCGGATGAATGGAAAGATGAAGTAGAATCAATTGATGAACACTATAACAAATTCAGCCATTTACCGGCAGAGCTACATAACGAGTTGGAGATGTTGAAGAAAAATCTCGGGCTGTAGCCTGCCATTTAAGCCAAACCTGACCGGTTTTAAAAGCCTGTCAGGTTTATTAAAAACATATCGCCGTATGAAAACCTTCAATCAACAACTGACTGACAGGATTGAATCTATACTGAACGGAAAAATAACATCCGTTATTCCTGTCCCCGGAGGAGATATCAACCGGGCTTTTCGTATTTCAGTAGGATACGACAACTTTTTCATCAAGATAAACTCCTCTGCAAAATTTCCGGATATGTTTCGCAAAGAGGCCCGGGGACTGCAACTTCTGAGAGATGCTGACGGGTTACATATTCCGCAGGTAATTGCGTTTGAAGAAGTGGACGATACCACGTTCCTACTCATGGAATTCCTGCATCCCGGCAACCGATCGCCTCATTACTGGCGGGATATGGGCCGTGGACTGGCAACCATCCACAATACAACAGCCCCTGTCTTTGGACTGGAAGAATCGAACTACATCGGGTCATTGGTACAACAAAATACACAACACTGGAGCTGGGCTGACTTCTTCGTTCAGGAAAGAATAACCCCAATGATCAAACGGGCGCATGACCATCATCTGATCAGTAAAAAACTGGAGCAACAATTTAATAGTTACATGAGTAAGGTAGCAGAGATATTTCCACTGGAAGCTCCGGCATTGTTACACGGCGATCTCTGGATTGGGAACCAGATACCGGATGCTTCGGGAAATCCCTGCCTGATCGACCCGGCAGTATATTTCGGACTCAGAGAAACTGATATTGCCATGACCCGGTTATTCGGTCATTTCAGCACGGAGTTTTACCATGCTTACAATGAAATATTCCCGTTGCAACCGGGATGGGAAGAGCGCATGGATTACTACAATCTTTATCCGTTACTGGTACACCTTAACCTGTTTGGCTCGTCTTATTTACCTCAGATCCAAGATATTCTCGAAGCTTTTTGATAAAACAAAAAACCGCCAAAACTCCGTGATGTTTTGGCGGTTCTTCGTTCCTATGATAATTGATCAGGGCTGATACCCCGACTCCTGTAGGATCATTTTCCCATCCGTTTGCTGAAACAATTCAGAAACGGGGATATCCTGCTTTTTCATGTAGGACTCCACAATGCGATACCCCATCCACACGCCTACCTTTGCCGGTGACGCTTCTCCGAAAAAGGGTGTAAAAGGAGCTTCTCCGGTATATTTTGCTTCCAGCACAGGGTCAGTCGAATAGAGATGCTGATTGTCTGCCATATACAGCCAGACTTCTTTCTCTGACTTTGTCAGCCAATCCCATTGTTTTTGGTTGTACCCGAATAACTGTTCCGGCTTTGCATTCGGAAGTAATAAGCTTAACAAATAGTGGATTTTCCCCTGATATACCATCAGGTCAAGCAGATTTTGTTGTTTGGTCAACGGAAATTTACCAAACAAATAGGCTTTCAGTGCATCTACTACAATCCGGTCAGATTGCATATCAGCCAATTGATAATCGTAGTAATACCCTTTGTACAACGGATAATCCTTACCCAAGTACTTATCTCCCGCAATAGAGACATAATCGCCGACCGTAATTACCGACTGACTCAATCCGGACAGGTGCATCCGAAACTTCGGAAGCGGGCTTTTTGGAAAAAGCTCTTTGTATCTGCTAACTGCTTCCCCCAACCTTTTCTCCAGTGCGCTGAGATCTTTATAGCGATGTTGCTCATCAGCATAGACTTTCATCAGCGTTGAGTCGCTGAAAAAGCTATGCAAAGCCTCCATCGTTTGCATCCGTCCGGCCTGCGGTGCGTGAAGGATCCCACTTAAGTACAAGGGGAGAAAATCGTGATATTTCTTTAAAAACTTCTCCTCTGCCGATGACGAACCCGGATTTATCAGAATCTGGTAAAGTTCGGTATCAAAACGTTCAATCTTCAGTTGCTCCGGTTTCACCTCTTTCTTACAGGAAACAAGAGCGACCGTCAAAATAAGGCAAAGACTCCAAAATACTTTTTTCATTTGCCCGAAACAATCACTTATCATTTAAAAGCAGCTCTTCAATCACTTTGGGGAAATGCTCGTATTCAAGAGCATGAACTTTTGTGGCTACATCATCCGCGGTATCCTCTTTCAGCACCGGGCATTTTGCCTGAAAAATGATAGCACCCTTATCGTAGTGCTCATTCACATAATGAATGGTAATTCCTGACTCCGTTTCTCCGGATTCTACAACGGCCTGATGCACACGTTCGCCATACATTCCTTTGCCACCAAACTTAGGCAATAGCGCCGGGTGGATATTGACAATTTTACCATCAAAAGCTTCCAGCAGATTCTGAGGCACTTTGAGCAGGAATCCGGCCAGAATAATCCACTCCGCACCGCTTTTTTGGATAGCATCCAATAAAGCGCCAGTTTCATTCATCTCCTTTTTGGAAAATACGAATGAGGGAATTCCCAGCTTTTTGGCTCGCTCCAACACGTATGCATTGGGGTTGTTTGAAAGGATCAATGTAATCTCCGCAATGCCTTTTCCTTTAAAATAATTGGCAATATTCTCGGCATTTGAACCGGAACCTGACGCTAAAATGGCAAGTTTTTTCATCTAATCTATCTATTTGTTGTATATTTGCACCCGAAAACAGCGCAAAGGTCGGTTTTTATTGCTGATTTCAGGCTATAAAAACTCTGTATTATTGTAATAAATAACACGGAAACAGCGCTCCAAATTGCACAACACACGCACAAATGCGCACAAAATGGCAATAATTAGTCGTTTTATTGTGTAGTTTGGAGAAAAATACCTTACTTTGCGCTGCAAAATTAAGAAACTATATTTACTAATTCACTAAAAACTTAAGTCATGTCTGAAATTGCATCTAAAGTAAAAGCGATTATCGTTGACAAATTGGGAGTAGAAGAATCAGAAGTAACTCCAGAGGCAAGCTTCACTAACGATCTTGGAGCTGATTCACTTGACACTGTAGAGTTGATCATGGAATTCGAAAAAGAATTCGGTATCTCTATTCCAGACGATCAAGCTGAGAAAATTGCTACTGTAGGCGACGCTATCGCTCACATCGAAGCAGCTACTAAGTAATTGTCTTTACTTTAGTAATTTATGGAATTAAAAAGAGTTGTAGTAACGGGTCTGGGAGCAATTTCGCCACTCGGCAATAACGTACAGGACACCTGGAGCGCTATGCTGAATGGAGTAAGTGGTGCCGGGCCTATTACTCTTTTCGATGCTTCCAAGTTCAAGACTCAGTTTGCCTGCGAAGTAAAAAACTTCGACGCAAGCAAATATTTCGACCGTAAAGAGTTGCGTAAATTCGACCGTTACGCTCAGTTTGCCGTAGCTGCTGCCAAAG
>JAUZOF010000298.1 GCA_030706585.1 Bacteroidota bacterium | reverse complement strand
CTTCAGAAATATTATTTAGTCAGAGATGATAAGTTGATTAATGCTGCTTATTTGCTGTTCAAGAAGGCTGATTCGGCAACAACAACCATTGAGTTGGGGCGTTTTCAGAATGAAATAACAATAAAAGATACATCACGTAGTAAATCCGATGTAATTACTCAAATAGAACAGGTATTGGAATTTGTCAGAAAGCACATCAATAAGGAGGTCATTATAACGGGGGATGCGCAAAATATCCAGAAATGGCAATACCCGATGGAAGCGATTCGGGAAATCGTAATCAATATGATTGTTCACCGTGATTATCGTTCTTCATCCGATTCCATTGTTAAGATCTTTGATGACAAAATTGAATTTTATAACCCGGGACGTTTGCCCGATAATATAGCTGTCGAGGATTTGTTGTCCAATACCTATAGATCAACTCCACGCAATAAGATCATTGCTGATTTTTGTAAAGATTTAGGTCTTATTGAAAAGTATGGCTCCGGTATTCAGCGAGTGCTTACCTATTTCAAAGAAGCATTGTTACCACCCCCTGTATTTCAGAATATCTCTGATGGGTTTATGGTAACTGTATTTTCAGGAACCACGGCAAAGTTGGGTGATAAGTTGGGCGGCGGATTAAATGGCGGATTAAATGGCGGATTAAATGGCGGATTAAATGAAGGGCAGCAAAGAGTATATCAGTTTATTCGGGAAAAGGACGGGGCAAAAGCTAAGGACATTTCTATGATGCTCGATATCCCGGTTGATACTGTGGATAAGCAAATAAAAGTATTGGTGTCTAAAGGACTTATAGAACGAAGAGGTAGCAAAAAAACCGGGGGATATTATATTTTGGGAAAATAGAAATTGATAATGGAGAATTAAGAATGAAAAATGAAGAATGGGGTAAGTCATGTTGCTCTCATTTTGACACAATTCGGGTATTCTTTTAATTCACGTGGTAGAGACGTCGATTTATCGCGTCTGGATAGGAGGCCTCACCCCCAACCCCTCTCCGATAGAGAGGGGAGTGGATATACGCAAAGCGACGTAGAGGCGTCGATTTATCGCCTCTGGATATTGTAGATAATTAATTATCCGTGAATTCGGATGTTTATGTAAAAGATATAGATTGATTTCCCTGAAGATGGTAGCCTTGTGCTATTTGTGGTATTATATCTCAGGGCGCGGATCTTCAGGGTGTAATCTATGACCCCACCCCTGCCCTCCCCCAAGGGGAGAGGGAGAGTCTGGGGATATGAGACGAGACAATGGTAAACGGGTGAATCACCTCACGGACCTGACAGCGTGCGCAGCTCCTGTCAGCGTCAAAAGAATCGGAAGTGTGGTTCTGCAGACTTCCTAACGAAAAGGCGAATAGCAGCTGTAATGACCGGGCGCAGGCGAGGCGTCTGGTGAACAGGTGGGTTAATATAGTGTTGATGAAGGTGCAAACTGATTGCAGAGATAATCAGATGGTGCCATAGAGTGGAATTTTATAGGATATAGTTTTTATAAAGTGAGTAATAAATGAAAGTGTCAATCATTACTACCTGTTACAATCGGGTACATACTATACAGGAGTCCATCGAGAGTGTACTGGCTCAGGATTACCCTGACATCGAGTATATCATCGTGGATGGAGCTTCCACCGATGGTACTGTGGAATTGGTGGAAAGTTATAAGGATAGGATTGCTACTTTTATATCGGAACGTGACCGGGGAATGTACGAGGCGATCAATAAGGGGATCCGAATGGCTACCGGGGATATTGTGGGTCTCATGCACTCGGATGACGCCTTCTACGATCATCACGTTGTGTCGCGCATTGTCGATGCATTTATGCAGCATGATCCGGAGATGTTGTACGGGAACGGTTTGTTTATTGATCCCAGAAAACCGGAACAGATTGTAAGGAACTGGATCAGTGGCGAGAGTAACCGGTTAAAGTTCAGGTCGGGATGGCTTCCGTTGCATACCACCACCTATTTCCGGACGGATATACTGAAACGTTACGGGCTCTATAATGAGACCTATCGCATAGCAGCCGATACAGAGCTCCTGACCCGTTACATGTACAAATACAAGATTAAAACGTATTACCTGAACCGGTATATTGTAAAAATGAAGCTGGGAGGGGCAAGTACTAACCCAACACAGGTGCTTAAGAAGTGGAACGAAGATATAAGGGCGTATAAACGACATCGCCTGAATCCGTACATTGCTTTGCCGGCAAAGGTGTTATCAAAATTACCCCAGTTTTTTAGCCGGAAAAGGAGAAGGTAGGTTGCTGGTTTTGCTGGGTTTAGTGAGAGATGATTAATGTTAGATATATTCGATATATTCCTTTTGGGTTTGCTGCCCCTATCCCGATAGCTATCGGGACCCCTAAAGGGGACTTATGCCTCAGTAAATTCATCAATTTCAGTGGTCTAAGGATATTTCTATTTTGAGATACGATTTTAATTTCCTGCATTCTCTTTAAGTCCCCTTTAGGGGGGAGGGGTGGAAATATAGCCTTTTCTCATTATGTTATAGCCTTTAGCTCCTTGTTTATACGATAGAGCTTAAGTTCTTACACTACATCCAGTACCGCTATATTAAATGAATAGTGCCGGAAAGTTCCGGTTCAAAACTTCCGGAATAGTTTTCCGGCTTGAATACGATATTGTTAACTGATAATAAATGGAAACAGAGAAAAAAACTGAAGCAATTGCACTGAGTCGGGAAGTGCTTGACGAAGTGAGAAACAAGGCCATAAAACGCACCTTTGATGTGTTGTTTTCCCTGGTGGTATTACTGACGATTTTCCCACTTCTCTTTTTGATAGTGGCGATTGCGATAAAGCTCTCTTCACCGGGCCCGGTGTTTTTTAAACAACTTCGTACGGGGCTGAACGGGAAAGAGTTCTGGTGTTATAAATTCCGCTCGATGCGGGTCAATAAGGCCTCGGATAAACTCCAGGCAACGAAGGATGATCCCCGTAAGACCAGAGTAGGTGACTTCCTGCGCAAGTCTAATATTGATGAGATTCCCCAGTTTATCAATGTGCTGATCGGGGATATGTCGGTGGTAGGGCCGCGTCCGCATATGATTAAGCATACGGAAGATTACTCGGAGCTGATCGATAACTATATGGATCGCCACCTGGTGAAGCCGGGTATTACCGGACTGGCACAGGTAAGAGGGTTTCGGGGAGAGACCCGGGAACTGCACCAGATGGCCGGTCGGGTGCGGTTGGATGTCTTCTATATCCAGAACTGGTCACTTGCACTGGATCTGAAGATTATTTACCGTACGGTCAGGAATGTGGTACAGGGGGAGAAGCTGGCTTATTGAGTGGGGAGAGGTGAGTCGTGAGTAGTGAGTGAAGAATTTTAACCACATAGGCACATAGGGCACAGTAGTTGGCTCTATAACGAATGGTATGGGTAATATCGTTACTTAGGGAATTTTCCCTAAGCTTCGTGTAATAAGTTTGACACATTGGATTCCAATCAAATAAATCAGCCACGAAACGTAGTTCGACGCAGTCAATCCACGAATAAAGGAAGAAGTACCAAACCTGTTGATTTTCAAATGAGAATATAAATCCATATTTCACAAATGCTTTTCCAAAAATGGAAAAGAAAAGATACTTTCTTATTCGTGAATCGAAGATCAACGGAGTTA
This sequence comes from Bacteroidota bacterium, assembly GCA_030706585.1. Lineage (GTDB taxonomy): Bacteria > Bacteroidota > Bacteroidia > Bacteroidales > UBA7332 > CAXXIC01. Next base: position 2,143 of record JAUZOF010000298.1, on the reverse strand, counting down.
ATTCGTGGCTAACAATTTAGGCTATTTCAGCCTAAAAACTCTACCCATACAAAACGTTATAGAGCCAAGATTTTGTATGACCACATTTTCTACATTGGTATTCTTTATCCCATTTTATCTCTGATAAATAGCGATAACAATCATCATCTGGAGCTATGGAAACCACTGTGGAAGCTTTTCTGTTGTTGATAAAGCTAAATTCACGAATCGCACTATAGGTATAGATGATAAGTGTAAGATTGTCAGGTTGATAAGGGATATAAGAGCCTGTTTAAATTTTACCGAAACATTTTTATACGTCATTTTTTATTTTGGCTACGTATAGTACCGATAGCTATCGGTATCGCATGGAATGTCATCCTCATTGATGGACAGTTGTTCATGCTCGTTTCATATAAGGAGGCGAAACTCCTTTCTTTGCTCCTTTTTTAGCCTCTTTCGGGTATATTTTTCACTTTTCCCCCTTGATTTAGCCCGCTAAATCTGCGGGATAAAAGCAAAAAATCTACCTCGAAATAGCCCTAAAAAAGTCGAGCAATAAAATTTAAACAGGCTCTAAATAAAAATCATGGTATTATTGCCTTGGAAAAACGAGATTCTAATTGTGGCATTGCCTTGGAAAAACGTATTTTATATTACGACATTGCCTTGGGAAAACGAAAATGCATATCTTTGCAGTTCTAAAGTTTAAGCCCGGTAAAAGATATGGCCTACTATAAGCGTGATATAGAAACAGAATTGTATCTCTGGAAAAACGAATCGGATAGACATCCATTGTTGATTCGTGGAGCCCGTCAGGTTGGTAAATCATCCGTGATACGAAATTTGGGCTCTCAATTCAAAAATTTTATTGAGGTAAATTTTGAGCAAGAACAGGATGTAAAGACTGTTTTTGCAGGAAATTTAAATCCTCAACGAATTTGTGAGCAGCTATCGGTGATATACGATACACCTATAGTGCCCGGTGAAACACTCTTATTTCTTGATGAGATTCAAAGTTGTTTGCCTGCTATATCATCGTTGCGTTTTTTCTACGAGAAATATCCTGAACTACATGTTATTGCAGCCGGTTCCCTGCTTGAGTTTGCATTATCAGAACTTCCGTCATTTGGTGTAGGGCGCATTAGTTCTCTATTTTTATATCCTTTTTCGTTTGGTGAATTTATAGAAGCATCCGGTGCAGGATTATTACGCAAAGCAATTGCCGAAGCATCTCCACAAAATCCATTATCAGAGCCAGTTCATCGCAAGGCTCTCGATTTATATAAGCGATTTTTGATTTTGGGTGGCATGCCTAAAATTGTATCTACTTATCTGGAGGCGCATGATTTATTAAAATGTCAGCGTGTTTTGGATGATTTGATTTATTCGTATGAAGATGATTTTGCAAAATACAAAAAGCGGGCCTCTACATCTGTGATACGGGAAGTATTTAAGTCGGTGGTGGAGCAGAACGGACAAAAATTTGTATATAGCAATACCTCTCCGGATTTAAACCGGATGCAGGTTAAGGGCGCACTTGAATTGTTAACTATGGCAGGATTAATTATTCCGATTACCCATAGTTCGGCCAATGGTATCCCCCTGGGGGCGGAAGTAAATCCTAAAAAACGTAAGTTCATCGTTTTTGATTCCGGTATTTTTCAGCGACTACTTGGATTAAACCTATCTGAGATTTTACTGAAGGATGATTTTCAATCCATCAATAAAGGAAATATTGCTGAGCTGAATGTTGGTCTGGAGCTGATTAAATCAGCATCGTGCTACCAGCGTCAGAGTTTGTATTATTGGCAGCGCGAAGCAAAGAACAGTAATGCTGAAGTTGATTATCTGATTCAGATTGGCTTATCAATACTACCCATTGAAGTTAAGTCCGGTACAAAAGGCAGTATGCAAAGTTTGTACCTTTTTATGGATTCTAAAAATAGTGAAAAAGGAATGCGGGTGTCGCAGGAGAATTTTTCGTTCTATGATAAGATAGAAGTATTCCCTCTTTATGCTGTAGGGAATTTGTATCATCACAGCCGATGATCGCCAGAGAGCCGCACTGTTTCTTATCGCAGAGGTACACAGAGAAATGGTACAGAGGGCCACGGAGGTTTAATATTTATCGCTCTGTGGCTCTCTGTGTAAACCTCGGTTG
>JAUZOF010000297.1 GCA_030706585.1 Bacteroidota bacterium | reverse complement strand
ACAGACTTTTTACCTTCTCACCTTAATCTAAAAACAGACCTATGAAACCGGCACAATGAGATTCTATACCATCTTTGTGCTGGTTCCATGCGTAATATTAACTTCATTATAAATCACGCATGTACATGAAAACACAACTATTTGCCGACCGCCACATTGGCATTCAATCCAAAGACCTTGGAGTAATGCTGTCCACTATCGGCGTGGACAATCTGGAAACCTTGATTGACCAGACAATACCTTCAGACATTCGTCTTTCCAAAGAATTGCATCTACCCCAGGCCATGAGCGAACATGAATACGCCCGACACATCCATGAATTAGCCTCGAAGAATAAAATATTCACCAACTTTATCGGACAAGGCTGGTATGGAACTGTAACACCGGCACCAATATTACGAAACGTATTTGAAAACCCTGTATGGTACACCTCCTACACCCCTTACCAGGCGGAAATATCACAGGGACGACTGGAAGCTCTGCTTAACTTCCAGACGATGGTTATGGATTTGACGGCAATGGAACTTGCAAACAGTTCCTTGCTGGATGATGCAACAGCCGCTGCCGAAGCCGCCTGGATGATGCATGGATTACGTAGTCGTGAGCAACAGAAAAGCAATGCAAATATCCTACTGGTCGATGAAGTAATATTTCCACATATTCTGGCTGTACTTCACACCCGTACGACGCTTCAGGGTATCGAATTAAAAATTAGAAAACGGGATGAATTCATTTTCGATGAAAAGGTCTTTGGTGTAATTATTCAATACCCGGATGGAATTGGTGAAATCGAAGATTATTCTTCATTGGTTGAAAAAGCACATGCTGTCGGAGCAAAAGTAGCTGTTGCGGCAGACCTACTAAGCCTCGCACTACTTACCCCTCCCGGAAAATGGGGCGCCGACATCGCCTTTGGCAGTTCACAGCGGTTTGGCATTCCCATGTACTTCGGTGGACCTTCAGCAGCCTATTTTGCCACTAAAGATGAATATAAACGCAGCGTACCGGGCAGAATCATTGGCATTTCTAAAGATGTGAATGGCAAACCCGCTCTGCGTATGGCTTTGCAAACCCGCGAACAACACATCAAACGGGAAAAAGCAACGTCAAATATATGTACTGCCCAGGCATTGCTAGCGACTATGGCCGGATTTTATGCCGTCTATCATGGTTCGGAAGGCATCCGAAATATAGCTTCACAGATACATGCCCTAACTGGCATTCTGTCACAGCATCTTAAAAGATGGAGATACATCCAACTAAACAAACAATTTTTCGACACCTTAACCGTCGAATTGCCCTATAACGTACAAATAGGATCCATTCGCCAAGCCGCTTTGGCTAAAGAGATAAACCTACACTATCCCGACACAAACCGGATAAGTATTAGTCTGGATGAAACAACCGGATTAAAGGAGCTCAATGACCTGTTGGAGATATTTGCAAAAGCATCAAGACAAAAAGCAGAGCCAATAGATAATATCCACGAACAAATCTATTTTGAAAAAAAACTTCTTCGAGAAGACAAAATATTGACTCAGGAAGTATTCAATCGCTATCATACCGAAACCGAACTGATGCGATATATCAAAAAACTGGAACGGAAGGACATCTCATTGGCACACTCTATGATTTCGTTAGGCTCATGTACAATGAAACTAAATGCAGCTTCAGAGCTTTTGCCGCTAAGTCGCCCCGAATTTCAGAATATCCATCCGCTCGCTCCGGCAAGCCAGGCAGAAGGTTATAACGAATTAATTCGAAATCTCTCCGGCTACCTCTTTGAAATTACCGGACTACCCGGCATAAGCCTTCAACCGAATTCGGGTGCAGCCGGAGAATACACCGGACTTCGCATTATTCACGAATATCATCAGGCCACATGTAAAGGAGATCGGAATATCGTCCTTATTCCCGCCTCTGCACACGGCACTAATCCAGCCAGTGCCGCTCAGGCAGGATTTGAAGTGGTAGTGGTAAAATGTTCCGAAAACGGAGATGTCGATATGAATGATCTTCGGCAAAAAGCAGAGGGGCACAAGGATAACCTGGCGGCATTTATGATTACCTACCCATCCACCCACGGTATATTTGAATCTCAAATCAAAGAGATGTGTCGTCTGATCCATGAATTTGGCGGACAGGTCTATATGGATGGTGCAAATATGAACGCACAGGTCGGCTATACCAATCCGGGAATCATTGGTGCTGATGTCTGTCACCTTAACCTGCATAAGACATTCGCTATTCCACACGGTGGCGGAGGCCCTGGTGTTGGTCCGATTTGCGTTGCCGCGCATCTGAAGCCATTCCTGCCCATTACAACCCAAAACCGGACTAACAGCTATCAAACCGGGTTAGCCGTAGCCTCTGCACCTTTTGGTAGCGCAGGTGTACTGCCAATTACTTACGGCTATATAAGAATGATGGGGACAGATGGGTTAAAGCGAGCTACAGCAATAGCGATTTTGAGTGCAAATTACCTCGCCAAACGCTTAAGCGACACTTACGGTATTCTTTATAAAGGAAATAATGGCCGCGTAGGGCACGAACTCATATTAGAATGTCGTAACATAAAAGCAGAAACCGGAATTACAGAAACCGATATAGCGAAACGACTGATTGATTATGGATTCCACGCCCCCACCCTCTCATTCCCGGTCCCCGGCACTCTGATGATTGAGCCGACTGAAAGCGAAAGTCTTTCGGAACTAAACCGGTTTACGGAGGCAATGCTAAATATTTATGAGGAGATAAAAGAAGCCAGTTCAAATGAATTGATGAAAAGCGATAATGTACTGATCAACGCACCTCACCCGGAATACGCCGTCACTTCGGACGAATGGACACATCCGTATAGCCGTCAAAAGGCAGCTTATCCATTAGAGTGGATCAGAGAAAATAAGTTCTGGGCGAATGTAGCCAGAATAGATAACGCATATGGAGATCGTAATCTGGTTTGCTCCTGCGACAGCCTGATAGCAGACAAATAAATGCTTGAAAAACACATGCTATTGAAACCGAAGACTCACCTCTTCGGTTTTTTAGTATTCCTCTAAAAGGTCATTTTTACGACTGGTTATGTCGACTAATTCAAAAAAAAAGGCGTTCTTTGCAAGTTAATTTTCATTTTGAAACAAAATTGTAATTCAACAAAAGGAAAAGCAATGGTATTTACAGCTCAACAAATTGCTGATTTTCTAAAAGGAGAAGTAGTTGGCAATCCGGATGTTAAGGTATCCGATTTTGCAAAAATCGAAGAAGGAAAAGCCGGTACTCTCTCGTTCCTGGCCAATCCCAAATACGAAGAGTATATTTACACCACACAAGCAGATATTGTACTGGTTAATAGCGATTTCACTCCTTCTGCGGAAATCAGTGCAACTTTAATCAAAGTCCCCAACGCATATGCAGCTTTAGCGCAATTATTGCAATTGGCAGAACAGGCTAAAGGGCGAAAAAGCGGCATTGAACCAATGACTCAAATCGCTGATTCTGCCCAATTGGGAGACTCTGTATATGTCGGCTCATTTACCTATATCAGCAATAATGCTGTTATTGGAAATAACGCACAGATATACCCACAAGCTTTCATTGGAGAAAATGTAACCATCGGTGAAAATACCATTTTATACCCCGGAGTAAAAATTTATGCCGGATGTAAAATTGGCAGTAACTGTATCCTGCACGCAGGCGTTGTAGTTGGCTCTGATGGTTTCGGTTTTGCACCGGAGGGAGAATCTTACAAAAAAATCCCACAACTCGGCAATGTCCTCATTGAAGACTATGTTGAAATTGGTGCAAATACGACGATCGATTGTGCAACGATGGGCTCAACCGTTATCCGTCAAGGAGTAAAACTTGACAATCTTATTCAGATTGCACATAATGTTGAAATCGGGTCAAACACAGTGATGGCGTCACAGTGCGGTATCGCAGGTTCAACCAAAATCGGCAAAAACTGTATGTTTGGAGGACAAGTTGGCATCGGTGGCCATATAACTATTGGAGATAAAACTCAAATCGGAGCTCAATCCGGAATTGGTAATAACACTCCTGGTGGACAGGTGTTACTCGGCACTCCGGCTCAGAATGCAAGAGACTGCGCACGAAGCTATGCAGTAGTCCGCAATCTGCCGGAACTGCAAAAAACAGTTACCTCTTTGAAAAAGGAAATCGAACTGCTTAAAAGTGAAGCTACTGCAAAATAAATTCACTTTTCCCGTTTAATCAAGCAGCGAAACCACACATAATTGCATTTACTAATAACGAAAAAATAACTTAACCCGATGTCAAATCAAAAAACGTTAAAACAAAGCTTTTCTGTTTCCGGCAAAGGCTTGCACACCGGACTTGAAATTACGGTTACATTCACCCCTGCACCAACGAATCATGGATATAAAATCCAACGAATTGATCTGGAAGACCAACCCGTTATTGATGCGGTCGCTGAAAATGTCATCGACACACAACGTGGAACCGTAATCGGTAAAAATGACGTAAAGATTAGCACCATCGAACATGCACTGGCAGCTCTCTACTCTTTTGAGATTGACAACTGTCTGATGCTGGTAAACGCTCCTGAATTTCCTATTCTTGACGGAAGCTCAATTCGCTATGTAGAGGAAATACTGAAAGCAGAAATCGAAGAACAGGACGAACCTAAAGATTACTACATTGTAAGAAATAAAACTGAGATTAAAGACGAAACAACCGGATCATCTATCCTTTTGCTTCCTGATGATAAATTCAGTGTAAACGCATTGGTTTCTTACAATTCTTCAATCCTGTCCAATCAGTTCGCTGTACTGAACGATTTGAGTGAATTCCCTGCTCAAATTGCAGCCTCCCGCACATTTGTCTTTGTTAAAGAAATCGAACCTCTCCTCAATAATAATTTGATTAAAGGCGGTGACCTTGACAACGCAATCGTTATCTACGACGAGGTAAAAAGCCAGGACGAATTAGACAAACTAGCAGACCTGATGGGCGTTGCACACAAACCGGCTGCTCAACTGGGCTACCTAAACAACAAACCGTTAGTATTCGACAATGAACCCGCACGTCACAAACTGCTCGATGTAATCGGCGACCTAGCCCTGATTGGCAAACCAATAAAAGGTAGGGTAATTGCGACTAAACCCGGTCATAAGATTAACAATCAGTTTGCCCGCCAGATCCGAAAAGAGATTAAGCGCATGGAAGTTCCGACACCGATTTATTGTCCGGATAAAGCACCTGTATTAGATGTAAACCGCATCAAACAACTGCTTCCTCACCGTTGGCCATTCCTTATGGTGGACAAAGTAATCGAAATTGGCAAAAACCATATTATTGGAGTAAAAAATATAACTGTAAACGAGACTTTTTTCTGCGGTCACTTCCCTGATGAACCTGTTATGCCAGGAGTTTTACAGGTAGAAGCAATGGCTCAGATCGGCGGATTGCTGGTATTGAACTCAATTGATGATCCTTCCAGCTATTCAACCTACTTTATGAAAATAGACAATGTAAAATTCCGTCAGAAAGTTGTTCCTGGTGATACATTGTTGTTCCGCCTTGACATGATCTCTCCTATCCGTAGAGGCTGTGCCAATATGAAAGGATATGCCTTTGTCGGAGAAAAAATCGTTTCGGAAGCCGAATTCATGGCTCAAATCATAAAAAACAAATAAACCACAAACCCGATTTATGAGACAACCACTTGCCTATATCCATCCGGACGCACAAATTGCTCCGAACGTGGTGATCGAACCATTCGTTACAATCGACAAAAATGTTGTAATCGAAGAAGGTACACGTATTGGTT
>JAUZOF010000296.1 GCA_030706585.1 Bacteroidota bacterium | reverse complement strand
TTTTCAAGTGAATCGTTATAATAGGCCGTCATTTGCTGGATTTTCTCATAGGCATTCAGGCTTCGTTGCGAAACGAGTTGTGTTGCAGATAAGTTATTTACTGCAAACAGATTGGCGTATTGCCAGTTAAGCCACTTTTTATTTATTAGTGAAGCTCCAGTAACCGGATATTTGACCAGCTCATAAAAGGCACTTCTCAAAGATGGAGAGATTTTGGATTCAAGTTCGTTAACTTGTTGCTCCAATTGGTCGTATTGTTTCAGTCTTGTTGCTATTTCGTCTCCGAATTCCGTGAAATTCAGGTCTGAAGGTTTTACTTTAGTATTGGGCTCGGTTTGGCTCCAACCCATAAATTCAGGCCGACGGATGAAAGCAAGGCGATAATATTCATCCATAATATTTTTGAGAGGAGTGGCATTTTCTGCCCCAAATGTTTTGCCCATCCATTGTTGTAGATGTCCGGAAATATTATCGCGTTTTACCGATTTTGGATTCCAGGCAAGGTCGAGACAAAACTCAGTCAGGTATTCCCCAGGTTTAATATCCCCTACATTGAAAATCCACATTTTGCGGGCATTGTAAGCCCACGCCCGTTGCATTTCCTGCCAGATGAGAGCCGGTTGCGTGGTTGCAAGCCAGAGATAATCGTGTGGACGGCCCCAGTAAGAGATGTGATAATATACCCCTGCGCCACCTTTGCGTTTTTGTTCTTCCGCGTTGCTCAGGCGGGTAAGATATCCGTAATTATCGTCGCACCATACAAGAGTCACATCGTCAGGTACTTTCAGCCCGGCATTATAGGCATCCAGAACCTCTTTATAAGGGATGAAAATTTGGGGAATTTCTTCCGGATTTTTCTTCAGGAATTTCTGAAGAAGACTACGTTGCTCTTTGAAAACATCGGTCTGTCCCTCCACCTGTTGCTGAACGGTTTTGGCACCTTCCATCGCTCCATCATGTATGCCTCGCATCCCCACGGTATAGACGTTTTCGTAATTCGAAGCTTCAGTGAGTCGCTCGCTCCAGTAGTCGATAACCCCTTTTTTATTGGTGAAGAAGTTATAATCGCCACGGGTTTTGTGGTCCCATTCGAGCGGATTACTGCGCATAAGCGGTTCACAATGCGAAGTACTGACGATGATACCGAAACTATCAGCCATCGCTGCATTTCCCTTTACGAAATAAAACGGAGTGGTACATTCATGCATTGCCGGCCAGATGGTATTGGCACGAAGGCGAAGCAGTAATTCGAAGATTTTTCCGTATGTCTTTGGTCCGATTTCGCCCACTTCCGGTTCGAATGTTTTAGATGCCCAGGGCTTCAGTCCCCAGTCTTCATCGTTAAGGAAAATACCCCGGTATTTAACAGCCGGTTTATCGGTAATTGATTTGACAATCGAAATGGAAAGCTCGCTTTTGTGCTTTGGTTTCACATCGGCCCACCAAACCCAGGGCGAGATACCGATAAGGCGGGACAATTCAAGAATACCGTATGCCGTACCGCGGCGGTCACTACCCATGACCACGAGGAGTTTGCCTTGCTTTCGTTCGATGATTTGGATGTAAAAGGCTTCCCATTTACCGGCCACAGAATCAGTGGAGAGGTGATATTTCTTAATGGCGGATTGTAGCAATTTACTTTTGCCAAAAGTTCCGGCGATGATGACATTTCCCGATGACGGGATTTCCTTCTGAAGAAGCGGTTTAACTCCGGCGATTTCAGAAACATCATTTTGAAACATTCCGGCAGCTTTTCTTACAACAGAGGTTTCGTTTGGGTCAATGCAGATGGTCGCTCTGTCCTTGCCGGAAACTATTGTGAAATCAGCAGCCGTTAATTTTGCAGTAAAGAAAAATAACAGGAAACAGATGGTGAATGTGTTGAATATTGATTTTCTCATGTGATGATTTTTAAGGAGGTACAAAAGAAGTAACTTTTCAGTTAGGAAAACAAGAGAAAATGACCAATTATATGGAAATATTGTCGCAAACAACGCTTTTACGGCTCTAAATTCACATTGCGAATCTGGAATGTTTACAAATTATATCATTCCGTACTCTATTTTAAATTGGCGAATTTCGTTTTTTGTTGTTCCTTTGTATCCCGTCGTGCTTTATGGACGGGATATTTTACATTCGCCTAAACATAAAGGAGATATGTTATTTAACCCTCAACTTATACAGAAATACGATAAACCCGGCCCCCGCTATACCAGCTATCCGCCCGCAACGTTCTTCAAATCGGGCATCGGCCAGGAACTTTTCCGCGAACACATCGTCGCTTCCAATCAAAGTCACCCCCACAATCTGTCGTTCTATTTCCATGTGCCCTTTTGCCCGCAACTATGTAATTTTTGCGGATGCAATACCGGTGCTATGCCTCGCCGCGACTACGTGGAGCTTTATATGAAGACGATGATGCGGGAGTTTGAAACCGTGGCTCAGTGGCTTGATGCTTCACGCCCCGTCACACAGATTCACTGGGGCGGAGGTACTCCCAATGCCATTTCGATGAAACTTGTAGGAGAGATGATGTCACTTGTCCGCAAATATTTCACCCTGGCCGAAGACGCTGAGGTGGCTATGGAATGTAATCCGGCCTACGTTTCCTATAAACAGGTGGATGAACTGGTTGACATGGGATTCAACCGTATTAGCCTCGGTATTCAGGATTTTGAAGCAGAGGTGTTGCGTCGTATTCACCGAAAGCCGTCAGCTCTTCCGGTTTCCGATTTGGTGAAATATATGCAGGATAAAGGCATCCGGGTAAATCTGGATTTTGTTTACGGCTTGCCTGGTCAATCCCCGGAAAGTTTTGAAAATACTATACGTCAGGCTTACGATGCAAATCCCGACCGCATTGTCACTTTCTCCTATGCTCACGTGCCTTGGGTGAAAGCGGCTCAGAAAGAGCTGGAGCAATACACTATTCCGCAAGGAACCGAGAAACTGGAAATGTTTCGCCGGACTTATGAAAAGCTCACTCGCGACGGTTATGTGGCTATTGGCCTGGACCATTTTGCCAAACCAGACGATGAAATGGCGCAGGCGTTAACCGCCCACTCGCTGCACCGTAATTTTATGGGATATTGCACCATTTCGCATACCGGACAGGTTTATGCGTTCGGTGCTTCTTCCATTACCCAGCTTGACAATGCCTATTTCCAGAATTATAAGGATACTCAAGTTTATATTGACGCTGTTACCGGGCAAGAAACTGCTGTGGATAAAGGTTACATTATGACGGATACTGACAAGCTTTGCCGTGCCGTAATTCAGGAGATTATGTGTAATCACTTTGTTGATTTGGAGACAATGGCAGCCCGTTTTCAGCTGACATATTTGGAATTGCTGGAAATGCTGGGATTCAATCCCGATGCCCTTCAATCGTTTATTGAAGATAATTTAGTCAAATGGGAAAATCATAAATTGACTGTATTTCCTGAAGGCCGAATGTTTCTGAGAAATGTGGCCATGCTGTTTGACCCGCTATATTCAGTGGGAACCGGACAATATTCCAGAACAGTATAACCGATTCTACATTAACCCACAACGTATTTAATTCATTAGATGGAACAAACCATAGATATCGCAGTTATTGGCGCCGGATTGACCGGATTGACCACTGCTCATTATTTGAATAAAACCGAGAAGAATTTCCGGGTGATTGAACGAAAAGAGGTCGTAGGTGGAGATATTCAGACCGGACATGAGAATGGATTCACTTTCGAACAAGGTCCCAGTACCGGCGTGATGAGTAACGAGTATGTTGCCGAGCTTTTTGAAGACCTGAAAGGATTATGTGAGTTGGAACGTCCTACCGATGCAGTAAATAAGCGTTATGTTTTATATAAAGGCAAATGGGAAGCCCTTCCTTCCGGTCTGATGGGTGGTGTCAAAACCCCTCTGTTTACCTGGAAAGATAAATTCCGTCTGTTAGGAGAACCATTTCGTAAACCCGGAGCCAATCCGAATGAAACATTGTCCGAACTAGTGCTTCGCCGCATGGGGAAAAGCTTTCTCAATTATGCCATTGACCCGTTTATCATCGGGGTATATGCCGGTGACCCGGGTTATCTGGTTCCACGTTTTGCCTTGCCCAAGCTCTATAATCTGGAGCAAAACTATGGAAGTTTTATTGGCGGTTCTGTCAAAATGATGCTTGAGAAAGCAAAAACCGAACCTAAGACTGATAAAACGAAGAAAGAGAAAAACCGTATATTTTCGGTAAAAGGAGGACTTTCTAATTTTATGCAGGCTCTTTACCAATCGGCTGGAACTGAAAACTTCTCGTTGGGTGTAATCGGACTGACTATCATTCCTGAAAATGGGAAATATCATATCACAGGTAAAAACGCTGATGGCTCAATATTTGAATTAACAGCCAATAAGGTGATTACAACCACTGGCGCTTATGAGCTGGACAAGCTTCTACCTTTTGTGGATGAAGCCAGAATGCAGAGTATCACTAACCTTCGCTATGCCCGTGTTCTTCAGATTGCTTTAGGATTTAATCAATGGACGGGTTGGCAACCGGATGCTTTTGGCGGATTGATATCTCATAAAGAGAATCGCCAAATATTGGGTGTTCTCTTTCCTTCTGTTTTTCTCCAGGGACGTGCACCGGAAAAGGGGGCTCTCTTTTCTGTATTTATGGGTGGGGTTCGGAATAATAATCTGGTGGAGAAATCCGATGATGAGATACGTTCCCTGCTTGAAAAAGAGATTTGTGATTTGATGAAGCTGCAAGAATTTAAACCTGATTTAATCCGTATTTTTCGCTATAATCATGCCATTCCGCAATACGGGGCTGATTGTGAGGCTCGTTTTGCCGCACTAGACCAAATACAATCCGAATATTCTGGCTTATATATTGGAGGCAACCTGCGTAATGGAATTGGAATGGCTGACCGGATTAAGCAGGGGAAAGAACTGGCTGAGATGGTGTAATGATATTTTTAGAACACATGAAATAGAAACAAATAAGGGCTGGATTTTTTGAATTCCAGCCCTTATTTGTCTTTGCGTACTTAGTGGAAATAAACTTATTCCACTTTCTCTGTCTTCATAATCAAAAGTTTATCAACACGGCTTTTGTCCATATCAACGACTTCGAATTTTAGTTCTTTATAGTAGAAAATGTCTCCCTCTTCCGGGATACGGTGAAGGAAGTGCATGGCCAGCCCACCGAGTGTTGTAAATCCCAGGTTGTCAATGTCTTCGTGTATCAGGATTTCCATTTTATCCATAAAGTCATCTATATTCATTGAGCCATCTACAAGCATTGAGCCGTCTTCACGATAAACAATATCCACTTCATCCATTTCATTTTCTTCGGGTATTTCGCCCAATACCGCTTCCGTAATATCGTGGAGTGTGATGATACCTTCAACTGTTCCGTATTCATTAATAACGACCCCAAAATTGGTTGCCTTTTGCTTGAAAAGTTCCAAAACTTTAGCTGCTTTCAGATTCTCGGGAATGTAGAGAGGTTCCTGAGCGATGGATTTGAGGTCAAAAATTGCTTCTTCATTCAATAGGGAGATAATACCTTTCACTGCTATTACGCCAATAATATTATCGATATTGTCGTCACACAAGAGGTATTTACTGTATTTCTCCTCTTGTATAAGGGTGATTACTTCGTTTTGTGTCATAGTCGGCTCCATGATAATAACTTCCGAACGGTGAGTCATGATCTCGTTGGCCCGGCGGTCTCCAAAACGGAAAACATCCTTAATCATTTGCGTCTCTTCCTTATCGATTACCCCTTGTTCAGAGCTTTGATTCAGAATGAATTTCAGCTCTTCCTCAGTCATTGACTTTTCTTCATTTTCCTTAATTCCAAAGAGCTTATTGAGAAGTTTGG
>JAUZOF010000295.1 GCA_030706585.1 Bacteroidota bacterium | reverse complement strand
TTCCCCAGGATTTGAAATTCCATGGTGAAAATTCTGTTGCTATCATAGGTGACAATACTACTATCCGCGAATGTGTTACCATTAATAGAGGTACTGCCTCTAAAAGTAAAACAGTAGTAGGGAGCAACTGCCTGATTATGGCCTATTGCCACGTTGCGCATGACAGTATTTTAGGAAATAATGTCATCATGTCAAATGCCGTGCAAGTAGCAGGAGAGGTACAAATCGATGATTTTGCTATCATTGGAGGAGGCTCATTGATTCACCAATTCACTCACATTGGAACGCATGTAATGATACAAGGAGGCTCTCACATCAACAAAGATGTCCCTCCTTATGTAAAAGCTGGCCGAAACCCTCTTTCTTATGCAGGTATCAACTCAATTGGGCTTCGCAGAAGAGGATTCAGCAATGAGATTATCCGGGATATTCAGGAAATCTATCGCTTCCTTTACCTTTCAGGACTGAATAACACCGACGCTATCGAGAGAATCGAAGCTGAACTTCCAGCATCCAAGGAAAGGGACGATATCATTTTGTTCGTGCGCAATTCTCAAAGAGGTATTATTAAGGGCTACTCCGGTCTTTAATACCTACATTATTTACAATCAAAACATTAGAATCAACATTAGCAATGTTGATTCTAATCAAATTATTAACAAAGCGCGTCTGCAAAACAAACAAAGCATATTAAGTGTTTAATATCTCAAAGCGACTGAACATTTCCTGTTTTTCTCGCTTGAGAATTGCTTTTATGTATTATGTTTGCATTCGTATCTAGTACACTTAATATGGTTTATAAGTTTTTGATCCTTTCTGACGAAGTTGACAATTTTGCGAGAGAGATAACGATTGATTCGGAAAACACCTTTTTAGATTTACATAATGCCATTCTGGATTCTGTAAATTACACAAAAGATGAGATGGCATCGTTTTTCTTGTGTGATGAAGATTGGGAAAAAGGCACCGAAGTCACTCTCATGGAAATGGATTCAGATCCTGAGTTTGACAGTTGGGTGATGAAAGACACCAAACTTAGTGATCTTCTGGAGGATGAAAAGCAAAAACTGCTATATATTTTCGACTACTTAACTGATCGGGCTTTCTTCCTGGAATTACGGGAAATCGTACCGGGAGAAGATTTAGATCAGCCTGTTTGCAGCAAATCCAAAGGAGATGCCCCCAAACAAAAAGTTGAATTTGAGTCCTTTGAAAAAGAAAACACAAGATTAGAAACCGGTGAATCATTCTATGGAGAAGACTCTTTTGAGTTAGACGAATTAGATGAAGAAGGTTTCGATATTAATGACGGAACTTCCGGTAACTCCCTTGAAGACAATCTTTGACCATAGCCTTTAGCTGAATGGCAAAAACCCTGATTGTCCTTTTAGGTACCACTGGAGTCGGAAAAACTGAATTAAGCCTACGAATTGCACAGCGATTTAAAGCCGAAATCATTTCTTCCGACTCTCGTCAGTTATACAAAGAAATGCTCATCGGCACTGCCGCTCCAACACCTGCTCAACTTAACCGTGTTAAGCACCATTTTGTTGGAGAATTAGCCTTAACCGACTACTACAGTGCCGCACAATTTGAAAATGACGTCATTCATTTTCTTGAAGACTATTACCAGGAACACGACATTGCCTTGATGACAGGTGGCTCAATGATGTACATTGATGCTGTATGTAAAGGTATTGACGATCTTCCGACTATCGACGAAACACTTCGGAAAGAAATTATCCGACTCTACGAAACCGAAGGCTTAGAGCCAATCAAGAAGCAATTAAAAGAGCTCGACCCAGTATATTATAACCAGGTGGATCTAATGAATCCTAAGCGCGTAATTCACGCTCTGGAAATATGCCTGATGACCGGGAAGCCCTACTCTTCATTGCGTACAAACACAAAAAAGAAAAGACCGTTTAACATCATTAAAATCGGCCTTACCCGCGACCG
Source organism: Bacteroidota bacterium (assembly GCA_030706585.1). GTDB lineage: Bacteria > Bacteroidota > Bacteroidia > Bacteroidales > UBA7332 > CAXXIC01. Next base: position 3,921 of record JAUZOF010000295.1, on the reverse strand, counting down.
CGAAGAACTATATGAGCGCATCAATATGCGGGTTGACGAAATGATGAAAGACGGGCTACTCAGAGAAGCTGAAAAACTATATCCTTTCAAAGGTTACAATTCACTTAACACCGTAGGATATAAAGAGTTATTCAGTTATATTGAAGGAGAGCTGAGACTCGAAGAGGCCATTGAAAAAATAAAGAGAAACACACGCGTTTATTCCCGAAAACAAATGACCTGGTTCAAGCGTGATCCGGAGATCGTTTGGTTTCATCCAGAAGATGAAATTGAAATAGAAGAATTTATTGATAGAAACCTTTAACCCTAAAATAACCCCTTTAACCCTAAAACCTTTATCAAAAACCCTTAATGTTCAGAAAAACCCTTCTTTTCTTCTTCTTTTTAGGAGTGAAAAGCTCGCTTTTTGCGGGCGGTTCTGGCGTAAAAGTACAGGCTAAAATGAATTACAAAAAGAAAGCCATGGAAATTACGTGTTTTAGTGAAAAAAATTACCCTTGTACTGTTGAGCTCAGTCTTGACGAACTGGACAATTTTGACCAGAAGTACCAAAAAGGTGATGTGCTCCATGTGGTTGTCGCCAAAGGACAAGACGCATTCCTGTCATTGAAAACTAAATCAGATGCTACTCCCCGGATTAGTATTACATCAGACTTTATCAAAGGAAACCTGATGTCAAAACCTGATTTAGATTATACTTATTTACTGCCTGTTTCTAATGGGAAAACAGCCCAGGTAAAATCATTGAAATACAACGGAAAAACTTCTGATTGTGATTTGGATCCGAAAAGTTGGTTCGGGCTTTCATTTAAAACACGTCCGGGAGATACCATTTATGCATCGCGTAGAGGAATCGTAACCGGATTGAAAGCCAATAGCGCATCAACTGAATCTAAAATGCTCCATTCATTTCAGGAGAACTTCGTAGAAATCTGTCACGCCGATGGATCATTTGCCACTTATCGATTATTTCAGAATAACGGAATATTCGTAAACGAAGGGGAAATGGTGGAAGCCGGACAACCTATCGGTATCATCGGTGGCGAAAATTATGTGGAAGGAAGCCATTTATGCTTTACGATTTCACATCCAATGGCAGAACAGGTTTCAGATGGAGATCAAACCAAAACAAAGTATTTCAGAGAGTATATCCAAGCAAAATTCTGTACGAAAGAAAACCCTTCCGCGCAGTTAGCAGAAAATAGTTCTTATACAGCTGTTAAAACGATGGATTTGATTACCCGGGAAATGACAAAATCAGAGAAAAAGGCATTCACAGAAAACGTTTCTAAAGCTAAATCGTTTGGTTTGCTAACCTTACGTTAATCATTTAAGAGATCAAAAAACACAGCGTAAATTCCAAATTCAAATTGGCATTTACGCTGTTCTTTTTTTATTATAATTCCGGGATTATGAAAGCAACATGAAATCTAGTTGCTTTTTCTCCAGATTTGCACGGGCCACCTGAATTGTCACTGGATCACCCAGGCGATATATACGCTTGTTACGACGTCCTAGCAGACAATAATTCTTACTGTCAAATTCATAGTAGTCATCGTCCAAATCACGGATAGGAACCATTCCCTCACACTTATTTACATTGATCTCTACGTAAATTCCCCATTCCGTTACACCGGAAATAACACCATCAAAAGTCTGACCTAGTTTATCGCTGAGGTATTCCACTTGTTTGTACTTGATAGAGGCCCGCTCCGCACTTGCCGCTAATTGTTCCATATCTGAACAATGTTTGCACATCTCTTCGTATTTTTCCTGTGGCACGTTACGTCCAGCTGATAAATAACGTTCTAAAAGGCGATGAACCATCATATCGGGATAACGGCGGATCGGTGAAGTAAAATGTGTATAATAAGGAAATGCCAATCCATAGTGACCGATATTTTCGGTGGAGTAAACAGCCTTAGCCATAGCCCGGATAGCAATGGTCTCAAACAGGTCTTCCTCATTAGTACCCTGAACCTGATCTAAAAGTTTATTGATGGATTTTGAAACATCGGATTGAACTCCTTCCGTTTTCAACTTGTAGCCAAATCGATGAACAAATTCAGCAAAGTTGGCCATCTTCTCGGGATCAGGAAGATCATGCACGCGGTAAACAAACGTTTTTGCCTTCTTACCTTTGGTTACTTTGCCAATCAACTCGGCCACAGTTCTATTTGCCAACAGCATAAACTCTTCAATCAGATGGTTAGCCTCTTTTGACATTTTGAAATAGACATCAATGGGTTTACCTTTTTCATCTATCTCAAATTTCACCTCAAAACGGTCAAAATTGATCGCTCCCGCAGTAAAACGTTTTTCCCGCAAACGTTTTGCTAACTTATTCAAGGTTAGAATCTCTTCCTGATAGTCACCTTTTCCGGTTTCAATGATTTCCTGCGCCTCCTCGTAAGTAAAGCGGCGATCTGAGTTTATAACCGTACGGCATACCCGCGAAGTTTTCACCTCAGCATGCTCATCAAGCTCAAATATTGCAGAAAAAGCGAGCTTTTCTTCATTGGGACGAAGGGAACACAATCCGTTAGATAAACGTTCCGGTAACATTGGAACAACACGGTCAACCAGATAGATGGAAGTCGCACGGTTGTACGCCTCTTTATCCAGAATAGATCCGGGTTGTACATAATGCGTCACATCTGCAATATGAACACCTACCTCATACAATCCATTCGGCAATTTACGGAAAGAAAGTGCATCATCGAAGTCCTTGGCATCTTTCGGGTCAATAGTAAATGTGGTAACCCCACGAAAATCTTCCCGTTTTGCAATTTCCTCTTCGGTTATATCTGTTGGAATTTTTTCCGCTGCTTTATCAACCTGTTCGGGATATTTGTATGGCAAGCCAAATTCAGCCAGGATAGCATGAATCTCCGTGTCATTCTCACCAGCAAATCCAAGAATATCTACCACTTCTCCGATTGGATTCTTTGCTCTTTGTGGCCATTCAACGATACGGACAACTGCTTTCTGGCCGGATTCTCCTCCTTTTAGTTTTTCGATCGGGATGAATATATCATTGGCCAGAACTTTATTATCTACAATCAGAAAAGCAAAGGTCTTTTGTACTTCAAGAACACCGACAAATACCTGCGGCACGCTTTCGAGGATATTTACCACCTCTCCTTCGGGGCCAAAACCTTTCTTCTTGGCGAAAAGCATCACCTCCACTTTATCGCCATTCATTGCGCGACTGGCGTTGCGTTCAGCTACAAAGATAGGTTCACCGCCATCTTCAGTAATAACCTGATTCTTGCCATTACTTTTACGTTGAAAAGTACCGATGACTATTTTACCACGGCTGATGAAGCGAAATTTTCCTGTAACGACCTCTTTCAGGACATCATCCTGAGCCAAATCGTAGAGAATATCCACGATCATCTCTTTTTGTGGATGAGTTTTAGCACCGACAGCATGCGCCACCTGTTTATAGTTGTATGACCGTTGCGGGTCAAGACTCATAAATTCAACGATGCGACGGATCATTTCGACTTTCTTGATTCGCTTTGAACCTGCTCCGTCTGGCTTTTCTTTCTTACTTTTCTTCGCCATTTTCTTTTCTTTTTACGTAATCACAAAGTAAGGTATAAATTTCCAATATCAATTCAATAGAATCACTATTCAAATCAACATTATTCTTTTTGATTAAAGTTTAAATGGATTGGGTTACCGTCATGAGATGCTTATGAAGACAAAATAAAGAATTATGTATTCTCCAATGCAGAAAAAAACCTGATAAGGAAATACCTTACCAGGTTTGATATTGATTTATTTTTCTCTTGGCTTAGTCAAACAAGTGCTTGAATTTTCGGAAGAAGCTCTCTTTTTTCTCTGTTGAAGGTTCGAAGTTGGAAGATTCTTCCAGTTTCTCCATCATTTTCTTCTCCTCGCTGCTCAATGCTT
>JAUZOF010000294.1 GCA_030706585.1 Bacteroidota bacterium | reverse complement strand
TTGTCGGGGTGGAGAGATTCGAACTCCCGACCCTCTGGTCCCAAACCAGATGCGCTAACCGGACTGCGCTACACCCCGCGTTCAACTATAACAGTTGATATTTTGTTTTTTGAAATCTCACTTATTCAGTGGTTTTTATTGTCGGGGTGGAGAGATTCGAACTCCCGACCCTCTGGTCCCAAACCAGATGCGCTAACCGGACTGCGCTACACCCCGTTTTTGATTTCGGGTGCAAAGATAGGGGATTTGTTCAATAACTTCCAAATTTATTTTGAGTTTTTTATTTGTGAATCGCGTTGTTGAAGAGCCTTCTGTTTGTGTAACACAGGATTGAGTGTGAAAATATTTTTTTTAAAAATGCGGATGGACATCTTCGAGACACTGATTTTTTGATAAAAACCTCTCGGAACCCTTATGCAGTCTTTGTTCTGTTAACTTCAAAGATTGACAGGAAGCCTCGTTGGTATTCCGGCGAATTGTGTTAATTTTGCATGTTAGTATCATTCAATGACACGAGGAATCGTAAAAAACACAATATATGTATAGAACACGTACTTGCGGCGAGTTGCGCCTAACTGATGTAGATCAGGTTGTTACCCTTTCCGGGTGGGTTCAGAAAATTCGTAAAATGGGAGGGATGACCTTTGTGGATCTCCGTGACCGTTATGGCGTAACTCAGTTAGTATTCAATCAGGAGGTTGATGCCGAGTTATGCGAAAAGGCTAATAAATTGGGCCGTGAATTTGTAATTCAGGCAATCGGTACAGTAAAAGAGCGTTCAAGCAAAAATGCCAATATTGCAACCGGCGAAATCGAAATTATTGTAAGTCAATTGAATATATTGAATGCGTCGGATGTTCCACCGTTTACTATCGAAGATGAGACCGATGGGGGTGATGATATCCGTATGCAATATCGTTATCTGGATTTGAGAAGAAATCCGGTACGGGCTAATCTGGAGCTTCGTCATAAAATGGCATTTGAAACCCGTCGTTACCTCGATCAACAAAACTTCTTAGAAGTAGAAACTCCGATTTTGATCAAATCTACACCTGAAGGTGCGCGCGACTTTGTGGTTCCTTCTCGCATGAATCCGGGACAATTTTACGCTCTTCCGCAATCACCACAGTTATTCAAGCAATTGCTGATGGTTTCCGGATTTGACCGTTACTTCCAGATTGCCAAATGTTTCCGTGATGAAGACTTGCGAGCTGACCGTCAGCCTGAATTTACCCAAATTGACTGCGAAATGTCGTTTGTAGAGCAGGAGGATGTGCTCAATATCTTTGAAGGAATGGCAAAACACCTTTTCAAAACAATCAAAGGAGTGGAGTTGAAAGGTGATTTCCCGAGAATGCCTTATTCGGATGCAATGAAATATTACGGTTCGGACAAACCGGATATTCGTTTCGATATGAAATTTGTAGAACTGAAAGACTTGACTGAAGGCAAAAATTTCGTTGTGTTTGACAGTGTGGAATATGTGGGCGGTATTTGTGCAAAAGGATGTGCAGGTTATACCCGCAAACAAATTGACGAGCTGACCGACTTTGTAAAACGTCCTCAAATCGGGGCAAAAGGTCTTGTTTATGTAAAATGTGAGGCTGATGGAAGTTTCAAATCTTCAGTAGATAAATTCTATTCTGCCGATGATTTAAAAAAATGGGCAGAGCGTTGTGATGCTCAACCGGGCGATTTGATTCTGATCCTTCCAGGCGAGAAGACTAAAGCTCAGAAACAGTTGTGTGAACTACGTCTTGAGATGGGTAGCCGTCTGGGATTACGTGACAAAAATATTTTTGCACCTTTATGGGTAGTTGACTTCCCATTGTTTGAGTGGGATGAAGAGTCTCAGCGTTTCTTTGCCATGCACCACCCGTTCACTTCTCCGAAGCCGGAGGATATTCAATTCCTTGACTCTGATCCCGGTAAAGTACGTGCCAATGCTTACGATATGGTAATCAATGGAGTTGAACTTGGCGGTGGTTCCATCCGTATTCACGACAGCAAGCTTCAAAAGAAAATGTTTGAATTGCTCGGCTTCACCGATGAACAGGCTCAGGCTCAGTTCGGCTTCCTGATGGATGCGTTCAAATACGGAGCGCCTCCTCACGGCGGATTGGCGTTTGGTCTGGACCGTTTCGTATCATTGTTTGCCGGATTGGATTCAATTCGCGACTGCATTGCATTCCCGAAAAACAACTCAGGTCGCGATGTGATGAACGATGCTCCGGCACCGATTGACCCGGCTCAGTTGGAAGAACTGAATCTCATTTTGAATATAAAAGAACAGAAATAATAAAAGCAAGGTCGTAAAGATGCAGGGTATTGAAAGATACTTTGTGTCTTTACGACTTTCTTATTTAGTTGATATGGCTACAATCAAGGAGATAATCTCTGCAATCGAAGAATTTGCACCGCTTGCAATCCAGGAAAGTTATGATAATTCCGGAGTGCAGGTTGGTGATGCCGGTCAGGAGGCAAAATCTGCATTGGTTTGCATTGACGTGACTGAGGCTGTCGTTGACGAGGCTATTACGAAAGGATGCAATCTGATTATAGCTCATCATCCGCTGGTTTTCAAAGGTATAAAATCACTGACCGGAAAAGATTATATCGACAAATGCTTGATAAAAGCCATCAAAAATGATATTGTCATCTATGCAGCCCACACCAATCTGGATAATGCCTGGGGTGGTGTGAGTTTCAAGATGGCAGAAAAACTGGGGCTGAAAAACATTAAGGTTTTGGCTCCGGTTGATGGCAAGCTGCTAAAACTGGTGACTTTTGTACCTGTATCACACATTGATATTATTCGCAATTCTCTTTTTACTGCTGGTGCCGGTCATATTGGAAATTATGATCAGTGTAGCTATAATTCAGAAGGCTACGGTACTTTTCGGGCAGGAGAGGAGGCGAATCCTTTCTGTGGACAGCAAGGGGAGATGCACAAAGAGCCGGAAGTTCGCCTCGAAACCATTTTTCCAAACCATATTAAAGGAAATGTGATTCGAGCTTTGCTCTCAGCGCATCCTTATGAAGAACCAGCGTTTGATATCATTGCTTTGGAGAATGAGTGGAATCAAGTGGGTTCGGGTGTGATTGGAGAGTTAGGGCAGGAAGAAGATGAGTTTTCTGTATTGGGGAAAATCAAACAGGTGTTTGAAGTTTCCAGTGTAAAGTATTCTCCATTACTGGATAGACCGATTGCTAAAATAGCCATCTGTGGCGGAAGCGGATCGTTTCTAATCTCGGATGCTATAAGAGCCGGTGCAGACCTCTTCTTGACGGGAGAAATCAAGTATCACGATTTTTTCAATCATTGTAATTCGATATTGCTTGCCGATATTGGCCATTATGAGTCGGAGCAATATACAATTGAGCTTATTTGTGAGATTATTCGGAAAAAATTCCCTACATTTGCCGTTCATTTCACGGAGTGTAAAACTAATCAGATAAATTATTTATAAATCGTATGGCTACTACTGCGAAGACAAAAGTGGACTCACCTACTAAAGAGATGACAGTGGAAGAAAAACTTCAGGCACTGCACGAATTACAAACCATACTTTCAGAAATCGACAGAATCAAAACGCTGCGCGGTGAGCTTCCTTTGGAGGTTCAGGACCTGGAAGATGAAGTGGCCGGTTTAGAGACCCGTATCCAAAACTACAAAAATGAAATCGAGGACTTGGCGAGTAAAGTTAGCGCTAAGAAAATCGAAATCAATAATGCGAAAGACCTGATTGAAAAATATAAAGCTCAGCAGGAGAATGTTCGCAACAATAAAGAGTTTGATTTCCTTTCAAAAGAGATGGAGTTCCAGTCGCTTGAGATCGAATTGTGCGAAAAACGTATTCGTGAATTTACAGCTCAATCAAAAACTAAATCAGAAGAACTGGCTGCAAGTACAGAAGTGCTTCAGGAGAAAAAGGCTGATTTAGAGTCTAAAAAGAGTGAGTTGGATGATATCATCGCAGAAACCAAACAGGATGAAGAGCGTTTGCGTAACAAAGCTAAAAAGCTGGAAGCCAATATTGAAGTTCGTCTGTTGACTGCATTCAAACGTATCCGTAAAAATGCACGTAACGGTTTGGCTATCGTTCCTATCCAGCGTGATGCTTGTGGTGGTTGCTTTAACAAGATCCCACCTCAGAAACAAATGGACGTAAAAATGAGAAAGAAAATCATCGTTTGCGAATATTGTGGTCGTGTTATGATCGACTCTGAATTGGCTGGCGTTGAGTAATCCGCTCAGAAAATAATATTGGAGTAGGGCAAGGTTTTTCGAAACTTTGCCCTATTTGTTTTGTATAATCTCCTGATAGGTTGGAATCTCTTTTAAGAATGAAATCCGTTGATTTTCGTAATCAATCTGGCAGCAATAATGGGAGAGTCCATTGCTGATAATAAGGTATGGAACCTTAAATACGATATTGTATCGACTGATTTGCTCGAATACCTTTTGTGTAATTTCTACTTCCGGAGCTTTGTATTCCACCAGAGCCAAAGGGTTGAGTTGGTTGTCGTAAACAACAGTATCACAGCGTTTAGATGTTCGATGCAATTTTATACTGACCTCGTTTGCAATAAGTGCGCCGGGGAACCCTCTTTCATTAATCAGATATTGCACAAAATGTTGCCTTACCCACTCTTCCGGTGTTAGCGCTACGTATTTTTTTCGTAGAGGATCAAAAATTGTAACATTGCTTTCGTTGCGCACGATTTTAAAGGGAAAAGGCGGAAGGTTTAATCTTAACATTTTGTACTTTTGTTGGTAAATGAGGCCTTCAGCAGTCGCGTCCGGCATCATTAAAAACACAAAATTACGGTTTTATGAAGACAAAACAAGAGATTGTCAATAATTGGCTTCCCCGATATACCGGGCGTTCTTTAAAGGATTTTCCCGAATATATTTTACTCACCAATTTCAATAAGTATGTTGAGATTTTTGCAGAGCATTTTGAGGTACCGCTAGTGACAGATGTGAATATGCCCAATGCCATTGCAGATGGTATTATGATAATCAATTTTGGCATGGGGACTGCGAACGCTGCAACCATAATGGATTTATTGACAGCGATCCATCCAAAAGCTATTCTTTTCCTTGGGAAATGTGGTGGACTGAAAAAGGTTAACTCTATCGGGGATTTTATATTGCCAATTGCTGCCATTCGGGGAGAAGGAACCTCTAATATATATATGCCTGCTGAAGTGCCTGCTTTACCTGCATTTAGTCTGCAACGAGCAGTGTCAAGTACGATCCGGAATCATGAGAAGGATTACTGGACCGGGACGGTATATACCACAAACCGTCGTGTGTGGGAGCATGATGATGCGTTTAAAGATTATTTGAAACATACCCGGTGTATGGGAATTGATATGGAGACTGCCACATTGTTTACAGTTGGTTTTGCCAATGAAATACCAACAGGGGCCTTGTTATTGGTGACAGATCAGCCCATGATTCCGGAGGGGGTTAAAACAGAGAAAAGCGATAAGATTGTAAATGAGTCTTTTGTTAAAGACCATGTCCTGATCGGGATAGATGCACTGAGGATACTTCTTGAAAAACGAACCACTGTTAAACACCTTAGATTTGACTAATAATGGCTAAAAAAGAGCAACTTAGCTTCGAAACTATCATCTCTCAAATTGCAAAAAAGGATTTTAAGCCCATCTATTTTTTGATGGGTGATGAGTCGTTTTATATAGATAGAATTACAGATGCGATTCTTGAAAATGCGCTTCAGGAAGGGGAGAAGGATTTTAATGAGATCGTTCGGTATGGAGCGGATGTTAGTGTGGCGGATATTATCAATGAAGCCCGGTTTTATCCTAGTTTTGCCCAGTATAGGGTGGTGGTGGTAAAAGAGGCTCAG
>JAUZOF010000293.1 GCA_030706585.1 Bacteroidota bacterium | reverse complement strand
TTTTCAGGGTTCCAATTTTGGGCTTTCCAATCGTGTATTACTTCTTTAAAACCGGCTTTTGAAGGATGACCGTAATGAGCCACCTGATACTTGTAGTAGCCGGAACCTTCCTCGTACATTCCACGTGCATACCAATCGCCCTGTTCTGCCTGACACTGAGGTCCCCAATGAGCCCAAATACCAAACTTGGCATTGCGAAACCATTCCGGAACCTTGTATTGGCTCAGTGATTGCCAGGTTGGTTCAAACTTACCGGAGGCAATGGGTTCTTTCTCGGTGTTAACTATCACTATTTTATTATCCTGCGCCGACATGTAAAAAGATGTCAGCACAAATACCGCACTCAAAATTCTTGCTTTCATGTTATAATAAGGTCTTTATTTTTGAAAATCAGGAAGGCATTCAGTATTCAGGCCTCACTTTGTTTCGATAAATTCAGGTTCGTAGGGTGCAACTGTAAAGCTGTCGTTATAATCCTTATCAAGCAGGATACTTCTGGATTTCCCTTTCAACGGAATTTCTTTAGGTTCTCCGCTTACATTCAGGTACAAAAAGTGCGTTTTATCAATCTGACGCGCCATGACACCCGATGGAACTTCGGGACCTTTCATTATGTTCAACTGAGCAATCAGTTCATCAAGCAAAGGATTGAGCACGCTGGCATCAGCAGGCAAACCGACATAGATTGCGCGCCCTTTACCATATTTGTTCGAGGTGATGATCGGATAATCCTTATCCAGGCTGGTAATATTTCCGATTACCTCGGCTCCTTTCGGTTCGATAACGTCAAATCGTGTCGATTCGGTATCGACCGCTTTCCCTTTGTAAGTAAACTCAAGTTTTTTCCCTTTGTATGATTTGCGGGATATTTCATTATAAGCTTCCGTTTCCTCAAAATTTGCAATACGGATACCAAACGCATCACTCAAACGGCCGGGACGCGTTTCTGAGAATACTTTTCCGGTTTCGTCGACAAAGGCTGAGTTGCTGGTCATGATAACAGTACCTCCGTTCTTTACAAATTCTCGGATTTTATTGGCTGTCACGTCATCCATGACCGTAATACCCGGAACAAAAAGCAATTTATAGTTCAATGCGCTTTTACTGATTTCCACAACATTTGCATCCATATTGCGCCAGTAAAACAGATTCCAGCAAGCTTGCAGCTGGCTCTCCTGTTGCTCTAGGAAAGCGCTACTTGCTATCTGGCTCGGGAAAGAAAATGCAAGGCCGACTTCCGGTTGTTGTTTGTAGGGGAAATATTTTCCTATCTTTTTAAATTCGGCGGCGATTTTCTTGTATTCTTCGTACTTACGATTAGGAATGCCATCCCAATCCAGCATACCTTCCAGATATTGTTCTTCTCCGCCAACCATACTTTGCCATGTCCAGCCACAGACCATCTGGTTGCCGTACATCAAAGTGGCATAAGCCGACTTGCGAATGGAGTTCGGCACCGCGTTGTGCGTGGTAAACTCGCTGCACCAGAAAGGGTTCTTGCTTTCAAACTGGATTCTTGATATCCCAAATGCAGCATTCATTACGCCCCAGTTTGTGGTCAGGGAGTTTCCGGGATAAAAGCCGCAACCTTCACGTGTCATTTTGCCCGAATATGCAATTTCTGACCAATCGATATATTTCAAAGGGCTATAGTACCAAGCATTTGTATTTATCAGGACACCCGGTGCGTTGGTGTTAACTTTGTCCAAAACGGCAAGCAAGAAATTATTCACTTCGCTGGAAACGAAAGTGCGGAAATTGAGGATTTTTTCAGGGGCACCGTTTTTTTGTCCTTCGGTTGGCAACCCAACTTCTTCGAACATATTTAACCGGCGCGACCACCGTTGGGTAGCCCATGCTTTATTGAGAACTTCGACCGTACCATATTTTTTGCGCAACCATTCTGCAAATCGAAGTCGCACCATTTCCGAATACGAAATGGGGCCGTCTCCCGACTCATTATCAACGCCAAAAGCAAGTATAGCCGGATGTTTAGCATATCTTTTTGTCAGCATGTCAGTATATCGAAGCGCATACTTCTGAAAGTTGGGATCTCCGGCATCGTCCATGTAGCGGTGATTGGGGTACAACTGGTTGCCGGTCGCACTGACAACGTCGATGGAAGGGAATTTCTTGTGCAACCATATCGGAGCAGGATGCACGGCAATATCCAGAATCACCTTGATTCCGGCTTCGTTCATCAGGTCCATCACCTTATCGAACCACTCAAAATCAAATTGACCTTCAGACGGTTCGTAGCTATCCCAAGCTAAATGCCCCATGCGCACCACCGTAAATCCTGCGGCTTTCATTAACCTGATATCGCTCTTTATCTTCTCGGCATTCTTGTCATCGTGAGGATGGTAATTGGTTCCGACATAAAGTCCTTGCGCCTGCAATACGTAATTAAACGAAAATACAACCGCAATGAGCAGTATAAACTTAGTACTCTTCATGTTAGTATATTTAATTTTAAGGAGTTAACGCCAAAACTGAGCGTCAGTATTTAATTTCACAATCCCGTTCTTTCAATTAAGTCCGTCTTCATAATCAAACCAATCAAAATCGGCAGGATTAGTATTTGTCCGTCCATTTCCGGAAGCATACATGCCGATATACGCACCGGTGAAACCTCCAATCACCTCGGTAGATATATCTTTTGTCAATGCAGAACCAAGGAGCCTGAAAGACTTTCCTTCCTCCTGCACCCAGAATTTGTATTGATTTCCCGTAGCAGTTATGCGTAATACAATGTCTCCATCTACAATATTTCGATAATTGACGCCAGCAATTTTGCCTTTCAGATATTTTCGGAACATTGCAACCCGTACTCCTTTTACCTTAGTAATCAGAAGGTCAAAATGGTTAATATCATCGCCGCGTACCGTCAAACCGGCTTCTTCATTAGCCGCTACCGGTATAAAACTGATTTTGGTTGAGGCTGTCACATTGAAAGATGTTTGCCTACGCCCCACAAAAGCAGGTGAGTCTCTATCGCTCAAACTGACGCCAGATCCTTTAAGTCTGAGGTAGCCGGGTTTTTCGGTTAGTGACCAATCTTTACTATATGGCACTCTGAGAAAATTCCAGGGTAACCGCAAAGCACTGCTGTCAAAATTATCGCGGACAGGCTCTTTGTCCCAAACATGCTCGGGAAGATTCGGGCTTTGAAATCGCTCTTTCACTACTCCATCGACACCTCCTTTCGGCCAGCCGTCTGCGCTCCAGGTGACAGGTGCCAGAAAAGTCTCCCTCCCTAAGTGATGAAATTTACCACCATTGGGTCGGATTCCCAGACAAACCAACCACCAACTGCTATCCGCAAGCTGGAACATATCAGCATGTCCTATAGCCTGAATAGGACTTTTAGGTGCTTTCATATTGGATACAACCGGATTATACGGACTTGCATCAAACGGACCCCAAGGCGTTTTGCTTCTCTGAATCACTTCCCTGTGCTCGTATCCGGTTCCCCCTTCGGCTGACATCAAATAATAATAACCGTTTATTTTGTACATGTGTGGCCCTTCGGGTGAAGAACCTCCCAAACCGGCCGCGACTTTACGCAGCGGCGTTATAAATTTTCCTGTAGCAGAATCGATAGTTCCTGTCATAAAGCCGCCCTTATTGTCAGGACTGATCCAGTACATGCTATCGTTGGCAAACATCATCGAAGGATCAACATTCCAGTTGCCTATCCAGATAGGATCCGACCATGGCCCCGCCGGGTCTTTGGCTGTTACATAAAATACTCCCCGCGAACCTTTTCCACCGTAATTTGTGCATGAGACATAAAAGGTGCCGTTGTGGTAACGAAGCGCCGGAGCAAAGTTACCTCCTGACGAAGATGCCCCTCCTACCGGACAGTTGCTTGCACGGGACAAAACATACCCGATCATTTTCCAATGCACTAAGTCTTTACTATGATAAATTGGTATACCCGGGAAATACTCAAATGTAGAAGTAACCATATAAAAATCGTCATTGACACGACAAATGCTCGGGTCGGGATTCATCCCCGTAATGATGGGATTTTTATAGGATTTCTGACTAAAAACAAAACCGCTCAACAACAAACCTACGAGAACCAAATATATTGATAATCTTGTTTGTAACCAAACCTTTACCGCCATTACTTATAATTTTATCAAATTTAGAAAGACCACATCATTTTCCCTGATATCCAATTCTTTTACAAAAGGCTTGCCGGATTGTATATTTACCATCTCCCTGATAAATGGCGATCCGTCGTTCTGTTTTTTGATTTGTTCCACCTGAATCTTATTCAGTTGTGATGGCTTTCCTAAATCGAGATAAGAAGAAAAGGCATCATTGCACCGATATCCGATTTTATAAACTTCGAGTGCATAATGTCCTTGCGGAATTTTTGAGAAACTTATATTCAGCTTCCCCTTTGGTTTTGAAGGCAAATCCTGTATGTAATATTTTTGATTGTGTACTGAATCGCCGGGATGTGTATTCGTGAAGTCCCAACAAAGCAATTGAACATCGCCGTTGTCATTTTTGGTTGCCCACGAACGTTTGTCGGTATTCGCCAGCTCCGTTTTTCCGAGTTTATTCATAAACTGGTAAGCGTAAAAGGCCGGTTTGGGAATTCCCTGAATGTTCAGCAGTCCGAATCCGCCATGGAAAGGCGTGAAGCGGGGACCTGATTCTTCAAAAATATCGGTAAACACCCAATATGACATAGAGTTGGCAGCATTTCCAACCTGCTTGATCTTTTCCAAAATATACGCAGCTTCGTGATAGCTATCATGCAGCGGATCCGCAGGAGTGTATGAAGAACTCCATTCGGTATAATGCAATTCCAAGTTGGGTTTGGAAGAAGCGGCAATCTCTTTGCGAGACTGAAGCACATCACCACTGACACTCATCGAATCTTTACTCAACACAGTACCCCCAACACCATATTCATCAAGAAATCCCTGTTTTACGCCATACGAATGAGTACTGACAAAGTCGATTGGAACGCTGTTTTGGGTGCAATATTCAATCATTTCGCTTTCCCATGCTGCACCCGCAGTTCCCGGCCCGCCGACTTTATACCCCGGATTTACACTCTTGATTGCTTTTGCTGTGTATTGGTACAATTTGAAGTAATCGGCTTGTGTACCGGACCAAAATCCGGGCGAAAGGTTGGGCTCATTCCAAACCTCAAAATACCACGATTTTACTTCATCCGAACCATAACGATCCGTGAAGTGTTGCGTCAGATTACGGATAAAATCTCCCCATTTATTATAATCTTTGGGCGGAGTAACATTCCCTTTCCACCAAAAGATAGTTTGATTGCCACTGGCCAGCGCATTCGGCATAAAACCTAACTCAACAAAAGGCTTAATCCCGATACTTAACAAGAAATCATACAGCGCATCCACATACATGTAGTTATAAATGGGATTCCCTTTACTATCTTCGGTATATACGGCCATATCATCCGTCAGCAAGCCGTGCATACGAATGTATTTGAACCCACACTCTTTTTTAACGTAAGTCAACTGTTGTTGCCAGTCGGCACGCAAACCCTCATTGGCGCGTCCAGCCCCAACACATTCTTTGAACATGGTATTCATCGCCCCTGTGGTTTGATTGAAATCGATGCTTATCACTCTCTGCTGAATTTCTTGCTTTTTATTTTTTCGATTCATTCCCGTAACCGGAAGAATCACCAAACATACAAATGCAGCTATAATAACACGTCTTGCTCTCATTAAAATCAATCTTGTTGGTTTTTAGCTAGATAGAATTCTTCTTTTCATTTTCCTCCTGCAACAATTGCATCAATTGTGCGTTGATCTTTTATTGTATTGGCTACCCGATCAAGAACTCCTCCGGTTTCCCAATAAAATGGAGCAGCGCCA
>JAUZOF010000292.1 GCA_030706585.1 Bacteroidota bacterium | reverse complement strand
TGACTATGCATCAGGAACCAACCATACCTTGCCTACAAACGGTTATGCAACGGCATACAGCGGTGTAAATCTGGATAGCTTTATCAAGAAAATCACATTCCAGGAGATTACAGCCGAAGGTTTGAAGCAGCTTGGTCCGGTTATCGAAACGATGGCTGCTGCCGAGTTGCTGGATGCGCATAAGAATGCGGTAACGGTTCGCTTGAAAACGCTATAATCAGAGTGAGAATAATTTTGTAGAAATATAAATTTAGAGAGTTAGATGTTTGTTGAGTTTGTAGTTCTCCTATAACTCCTTCTAACTCCCTCTAACTCCTAAAAGAAATGAATTTACAAGAACTTGTTCGTCCAAACATCTGGAGTCTGAAGCCTTACTCATCAGCGCGTGATGAATTCAAAGGCGAGGCTTCTGTTTACCTCGATGCGAACGAAAATCCCTATAACGCGCCCTATAACCGCTACCCGGATCCTTTGCAATGGGTGGTAAAAGAGCAAATTGAAAAGGTAAAAGGAGTATCACGCGAGAATATCCTGTTGGGTAATGGCAGCGATGAGCCGATTGATTTGGTCTTCCGTGCATTCTGCGAGCCCGGAGTGGAAAACGTGGTCGCTATTGACCCGACTTACGGCATGTATCAGGTTTGCGCCGATATCAATAATATCGAATACCGTAAAGTCCGCCTAACCGAAGACTTCCAACTCGATGTGGATGCTTTGATGAAAGCTGTGGATGCCAAAACCAAAATAATTTTCCTTTGTTCTCCCAACAATCCGACCGGAAATGCTTTCCCGAAAGAAGAAATCATCCGTGTTTTGAATGGATTCGGTGGTATCGTGATTGTGGATGAAGCCTACATCGATTTCTCAGATAAAGGTACTTTCCTTTCTGATCTGGATAATTTCCCGAACCTGATTGTGTTGCAGACATTCTCTAAAGCATGGGGAAGTGCAGCTATCCGTCTGGGAATGGCATTTGCCAGCAAAGAAATCATCTCGGTACTCAATAAGATTAAATATCCTTACAACGTCAATCAACTGACTCAGGAGCAGGCGCTGAAAGTATTGGCTAATGCTGATCAGGTGAAGGACTGGGTGAATGTACTGCTCAATGAACGCCAGGATTTGGTGGATCAGTTGAGTCAGTTGCCATACGTGCAGAAGATTTATCCAACTGATGCCAACTTTGTTTTGGTGAAAGTCGGTGATGCTAATGGCATTTACAATAAATTGGTAGAGCAGGGAATCATCGTGCGCAACCGTCATTCGGTAACACTTTGTGAAGGCTGCCTGCGTATCACGGTAGGTACTCCGGAAGAGAATAAAACTCTGCTGGATGCGATGAAAGCTATTTAAGAATAAAAGAAAATCATTGTCAATCTGTTGCATCTGTATTATCAGTGTGCAATATATTACTATAGTAATGAAGAAGAAAGCATTATTTATCGATCGCGACGGAACATTAGTAGTGGAGCCTCCCGTTGATTATCAACTCGATAGCTTGGAAAAACTGGAGTTCGTACCTAAAGTATTCCGCAACCTCTATTTTATTCGCAAAAACCTCGACTTTGAGTTGGTGATTATGACCAATCAGGACGGTTTAGGAACGGAATCATTCCCCGAGCATACCTTTCATCCACCTCACAATATGTTTTTGCAGGCGTTTGAAAACGAGGGGGTTACATTTGATGATGTTCTGATTGACAAATCTTTCCCTCATGAAAATAAACCGACCCGCAAGCCCGGTATCGGCATGTTCCCAAAATACCTGACCGAGGATTACGATGTATCTTCCTGTTACGTCATTGGAGACCGCGTCACAGATGTGATGCTGGCGCAAAATCTTGGTTGTAAGGCTATCTTTATGCAGCCAGCAGAGGTGGCGGAGCCTTTGATTGCCGAAAACAACCTGGAGGAGTCTTGCGTATTGATTTCAACAGACTGGGATGAGATTGCCGAATTCCTCTTTGCCGGTGAACGCCGGGCTAAAGTGCAACGCGTTACCCACGAAACCAATATTCTGGTAGAAATTAATCTGGATGGAAAAGGCCGTTGCGATATCGAAACCGGACTTGGCTTTTTTGACCACATGCTGGAGCAGATTGGTAAACACTCCGGAATGGATTTGACTATCAAAGTAAAAGGTGACCTTCATGTGGATGAGCATCATACCATTGAAGATACGGCAATTGCCCTTGGAGATGCGCTGTTTCAGGCATTAGGCAATAAACGCGGCATTGAACGCTACGGTTACTGTCTGCCGATGGATGACTGTCTCTGTAGTGTGGCTCTTGATTTCGGTGGACGCCCTTGGTTGGTGTGGGATGCCGAGTTTAATCGCGAAAAAGTAGGGGATATGCCTACCGAAATGTTTCTGCATTTCTTCAAATCACTCAGTGATGCAGCCAAAATGAACCTGAACATCAAAGCAGAGGGTCAAAATGAACACCATAAGATTGAAGGTATCTTCAAAGCGCTGGCACGGGCAATTAAAATGGCTGTAAGAAGGGATATCTTTAACTACGAATTGCCTTCTACCAAGGGGGTGTTGTAATTGTAATCTAAAATGACCAGGCCTAAATTGCAATATAAATTGGGTTCAGACCTTAATTTATAGCTGTTTATTGATGTCGGTTTTGTATTTTTCTTATATTTGTAATCATTAAAATCACACGGACTATGAAAAAGCTGATATTTTATTCTTTTGTAGTACTTCTTGCCGTCGGTGCTACGTCTTGTAAAACAAAAAAGACTGCTTACAAAAATGCTTTTGACAGAGCGAAAGAGAAAGAGGTTGTAGCTCCTGAAGTAAATACCAATGCTGCAGAACAGGCTACTCAACCGAATGTAACTGTTACCCGCTCAACCAACGCACAGGTTGCTGTCCGCAAAGAAAAAATCACTCCCGTTTTGGCTGCCGATGCTTCTGGCTTGCGCAGATACAGCGTTGTGATTGGTAGCTTTGTAAATCAGACCAATGCAAATGTGCTGAAGGACAAAATGGAGAAAAACGGGTATAAAGTAATTATTGCTCAGAACGAAAAGCAGATGTTTCGCGTGATTGTATCCAGCTTTGATACTAAAGAGGCTGCTGCTGCCGAAAGAGATAGCTTTAAAGCTAAATATGCACCTGACTTCCAGGATATCTGGTTGCTTGAACGTCAGGATTAATACAATATTGTTTATTCAAAAAACCGCTTCAATTTGATATTGGAGCGGTTTTTTTTGAATATAATCTGGAAAAGAGAGAGGTTATTAAACCGAAATTTATACTTTTGCCTTACTCCTGAAGTCGATAATCTTGATTTTAATATAAACTAATAATGAAGCAGAAAAAATTCTTATTAACTGAAAATGAGATGCCAACACAATGGTATAACATTGTGGCTGACATGACAAACAAACCCCTTCCTCCGTTGAATCCTGCAACTAAAGAGCCTTTGAATCCTGCTGACCTTGAGCCTATTTTTGCTAAAGGGCTGATTCAACAGGAGATTTCCCAGGAGAAATGGATTGAGATTCCGGAAGAGGTGCAGGATCTTTATAAAATATACCGTCCGACGCCGTTGGTGCGTGCTTACGGGCTGGAAAAGGCGCTGGATACTCCGGCTAAGATTTACTTTAAAAATGAAAGCGTAAGTCCGGTGGGGTCACACAAGTTGAACTCTGCCATTCCTCAGGCTTACTACAATAAAATGGAGGGAGTCAAACGTATTACTACTGAAACCGGAGCTGGTCAGTGGGGGACCGCGTTGAGTTTTGCCTGCAAATTATTCGGTATTGATTTAAGTATCTTCATGGTTAAGGTGAGCTACGAGCAAAAGCCTTACCGCAAATCAATGATGAATACCTGGGGAGCACAGGTTGTGGCTTCTCCGAGTACATTGACTGAAAGTGGTCGTAAAATCCTTGCCGAGAACCCGAATACATCAGGTAGTCTGGGTATTGCTATCTCTGAGGCTGTTGAAATGGCGGCTAAAGACCCTGATACCCGTTATGCTTTAGGTAGTGTGCTTAACCACGTGATTCTTCACCAAACCATTATCGGTCTGGAGGCTGAAAAGCAGATGGAGATGGCGGGTGACTTTCCTGATGTGGTGATTGGTTGTTTTGGTGGAGGTTCCAACTTCTCGGGTATTGCTTTCCCATTCCTGCGTCATACGTTGGAAGAAGGCAAAAAACTGAAGGTTATTGCAGCAGAACCATCTTCTTGTCCTAAACTGACACGCGGTGTATTCCAGTATGACTTTGGTGATACGGTAGGGTTGACTCCACTGTTGCCGATGTACACGCTTGGACATAATTTCCAGCCTGCTGATATTCACGCTGGTGGGCTTCGTTACCACGGAGCAGGTTCTATCGTGAGCCAGTTGGTAAAAGATAATTACGTGGTGGCAGAAGATATTCCTCAGTTGGAGACCTTCGAAGCGGGAACACTCTTTGCACGTACAGAAGGTATTATCCCTGCACCGGAATCGACTCACGCTATTGCAGTGGCTATTCGTGAGGCATTGCGTGCGAAAGAGGAAGGTGTTGAAAAAACTATCCTGTTCAACCTTTCCGGTCACGGTCTGATTGATATGGCTTCATACGACCAGTATTTTGCAGGTAAATTGCAAAACTACAGCGTTTCAGCCGAAACAATTGCTGATAACGTCTCAAAGCTGGAGCATTTGGCTGAGAAATTCTGATAAATAAACAGAATCATAAAAAGGCACGAAAAATGAACTGTTTTTCGTGCCTTTTCTTTTTTATCCCTTATCTTTGTTTGAATCACTAAACGAAGAATAATATGGATTTCCGATTAAAAGTATTCCAGAGTGTAGCTCGTAATCAAAGCTTTTCCAGGGCGGCTAAAGAGATGTTGATCTCCCAGCCTGCTGTTACCAAGCATATCCAGGAATTGGAGTCGCAATACAAGGTTCGTCTTTTCGAGCGCACGATCGGTACCCATATCCGTATTACTCCGGAGGGAGAATTGCTGCTTTCTCATGCTGACCGTATCGTAGAGGCTTTCCGTCAGCTTGACTATGAAATGAACCTGCTTACAGCCCGTTTTACCGGTGAATTACGCATCGGAGCAAGCTCGACCATTTCCCAGTATGTATTACCTCCCGTATTGGCGTCTTTTCTAAAGAAATTTCCGGAACTTAAACTTACCGTATTAAGTGGAAATACAGCACAGATTGAAAAAGCTTTGCTGGATAAGAAAATAGACCTGGGAATCATTGAAGGTCAGAGTCGTAATCCTAATCTGCGATATAGCCTTTACATGAAAGATGTGTTGGTGGCTATTACTTCTGTGAAAAGTATCCTGGCTCAACATGACGAAGTTACGCTGGATGAATTAAGGCATCTGCCACTGGTGTTACGGGAACATGGTTCCGGTACGCTCGAGGTATTCGATGAGGAGTTGAAGAAGCATCACCTGAAGCTTTCGGATATGTCCGTCCTGATGCAACTTGGCAGTACGGAAAGTATCAAGCTTTTTCTTGAAAATTCGGATAGTATCGGAATTGTTTCTATCCGTTCGGTAAACAAGGATATCTTTAATGGTCGGTTTAAGGTGATTGAGATAAAGGATTTTGATATCTTTCGTACCTTTCAGTTCATTGAATTGCAAGGGAAGAGCGGGGGAGTGGTTGAGGACTTTATACGCTTTGTCAGACGTCAGTCACTATAAACAACAATGCCCTTCGGAATTATCACCGGAGGGCATTTCTTATATCTTAATACTGGAAGCATTTTACTGTTTCAAATAGCGGCTGGACTTTATCTTTTTCCGACAGTTTCACGTCTTCGTGTGGAATCAGCCAGTCAATATTTAGCGCTGGATCGTTCCAAAGAACTCCACCATCATATTCCGGACAATAGTAGTTGTCGCATTTATAGGCAAAAACTGC
>JAUZOF010000291.1 GCA_030706585.1 Bacteroidota bacterium | reverse complement strand
CGCTCTCTTTTTTTAATCTTTGGAGTTCTCTACAAACTGGTATTCAAATATAGAAATCTCAGCGATTTCAAATAATTGATATCATAAACTATCCCCGAAATCGGCACGGAACTTAGCCATAAGCTTCTCTGCCCAATCGCTGGTCGGAGTGAGTTTTCCCATAAAGAAACGAAGCACTGCCGGTTCATAGGTAAATTTCAGGCCGCCAATCATTTCCCGGTTGTGGTACAACCATTCCAGACGATCGAGTACGTATTTGATTTGTGACAAAGTAAATACACGACGCGGGACAGCCAAACGAAGCAATTCCATATCGGCATAAGTCTCATTACCCTCTTCATCCCGTTGGTTGGAAATTGATCCGCGCTCCATCCCCCGAACACCGGAAATCAGGAAGAATGCCGCCGCCAGGGCTCCTGCCGGATATTCTGTCTGGGGAATGTGGGAACAGAAACTCATCGCATCGACGTGAGCACCCAACACTCCGGGAGGTGTGATCATTGGAATACCTTTTTTCTTAGCTTCATATACCAGGAACTTGATAAAAGATGGGCTTTGTGAAATCATGGTATCATCAAGCGTCTCATAAAGGCCAACTGCCATCGCTTCAATTTCCCGAACAGAAATACCTCCGTAAGTGAGGAATCCTTCATATAAAGGCACCAGTGTTTCAAGTTCGTGATAAATCGACTTTTCATTGGTACAAATACCTCCTCCGCGTGATGAACTGAGCTTCCGGGCTGAAAAATAGACAATATCAGCCAAAGCTGTCATCGCAAGCATAATTTCAGTCATCGACTTGCCAACGAATTCAGCTTCGCGTTGTTTCACCAAATAAGCATTCTCTCCTAACAAGCTGGCATCCAGAACAAGTTTTAGCCGGTACTTATCAGCAATAGCACGCACATCACGAAGATTCTGTACAGAGAAAGGCTGTCCACCGATCAGGTTCGTTGATGCCTCCATGCGGATATACGGGATATTATCCCTACCCTCTTTCTGAATCAACTCTTCCAGTCTCTCGAGGTTCATATTTCCCTTGAATGGATGCTCCGAGTCAATTTTATATGCTTCATCATAAAGAAGCTCTGCTATTTGGCCGCCATTTACGGTAATGTGAGCCATTGCAGTCGTGAAGTGATAGTTCATTGGAACCACATTTCCCCTTTTCACATACACCTGGCTCAATATATTCTCTGCAGCTCGTCCCTGGTGAACGGGAAGGAAAAATTTCTTACCCAACACATCCTCAACGGCTTTTTGCAGCTTCATAAAGCTTTGTGAACCCGCATAAGCATCATCAGCCTGCATCATCGCTGCCAGTTGGTTGTCGCTCATTGCATTTGTACCACTATCGGTAAGCATATCAAGGAAAACATCTTTTGTATTTAGCTGAAAGGTGTTGAATCCACCTTCATAAAGCGCCTGAAGTCGCCTTTCAACAGGAACAAGGTGCAGTTTCTGAACAATGCGTACTTTGTGTAGTTCAAGAGGAATTTCTTCGCCGCTGTAGAATTTCACGGCTGTTGGAGAGGTCTGCTCGCTCATGATAATTGTATTTTAAGGTGATAAAATGTCATTCAGAAGTTTGAGCTAAGATAACCAGTTTTTTCTCAACAAATTACCTTTCACCCAAAATACTTTTAACACATATTTACAACACTGCTATTCAGCATAAAAAATGCGGATTTTGTAGTATATACTACAGAATCCGCATTTTTTCAAATAAAGTAGCAGACTTACAACCACTCTATCGTTTGCTCCAGCTTCATTCCACGCGAGCCTTTTATCAAGACTGTTGCTTCATTAATCGGGTATTCCTGAAGATAGTGCAACAAATCTGCAGTAGAAAGGTAGGATTTAAAATTGTGTTTTGATGTCGCAAAATTCTCGCCGCATAACAACACCACATCAAATTTGTATTGGCTAATAAGGTCAACGACCTTCTGATGCTCTTCGGCGCTATTTTCGCCCAGCTCAAACATATCGCCCAGAATCAGGACTTTAGCAGCCGCTTCCATCTGTCCAAAATTAGTCACTGCTGCCTGCATACTCGATGGATTGGCATTGTAGGCATCAATTATCAGCTGGTTCCGCTCGGTCTGCTTCAATTGCGAACGGTTGTTTTGAGGCTGATATTCCGCCAAAGCTTCTGAAATCTGCTCTTCAGAAACACCAAAGTATGTGCCTATCGCAGCCGCAACAAGCGCATTTGTCAGGTTATATCCACCGATCAATTGCGTTGTGACCTGATGATTTTTGCCACTATGACTCCATTCGAGAGCCAGGTAAGGAGAGCATCCGGTCATTTTCCCACGGATATACAATCCCTCAGCCTCACCGTAAGTGATTTTATCGATGCCGTCTGCAATCTTTTGTAGATATTCGTTTTCGTTATGGATAAATATTTTGCCACCTTTTGCGCGCAGAAAATCATACATCTCACCTTTGGTACGAATCACACCTTCAAATGAGCCAAAACCCTCCAAATGAGCTTTTCCGACATTAGTTATCAGGCCGAAATCCGGCTCAGCAATTTCAACCAATGCCTTGATTTCTCCGGGATGGTTTGCCCCCATCTCGATAACGGCAATCTCATGAGACGAATTGATCTTCAACAATGTCAATGGAACTCCGATATGATTATTCAGGTTACCCTGGGTGAAAAGGACATTATACTTCTTACTCAACACTGCCGAAGTCAGCTCTTTGGTTGTTGTTTTCCCATTCGTTCCGGTTATTCCGATAACGGGAATCGTGAGTTGACGACGATGGTAATTGGCCAGCTGCTGTAAAGTTTCCAGACAATCATCGACCAATATGATATTTGAGTCATTGGCATATTCCACTTCATCCACAATCGCATAGGCGCAACCTTTATCTATAGCCTGTTGTGCATACTCATTACCATTGAAAGTATCTCCTTTTAGAGCAATAAAAATGGAAGAATCCGGACAGTTCCGACTGTCTGTCGTCACTACCGGATGCTTCTTGTACAATTCGTAAAGGGATTTGATATTCACTATTTTGTACCTTTTGTAAGTTTATAAATCGGGACGAATTTTCCCTATTTGAATCAACTGATTATTTTTTATATTTCAAAGCTTCAGGAATAGCAGCTTTGATTTTAGCAATACGGGTTTCATCCGAAGGGTGAGTACTCATAAATTCCAATGGTTTCTGGCTGCTCATTTGCGCCATTCTTTCCCAGAAAGGAATTGCCTGATTGACATCGTATCCGGCCATTGCCATAAAGATAAGTCCCATCTTGTCGGCTTCAAGCTCTTGTTTGCGGGAGAATGGCAACATCACCCCATACTGTGCACCAAGTCCATATACAGTCTGAGCCAACTGAATGCTCTTCTCCGATTTACCGGTCATTGCCGCACTCAGAATATTGCCTCCGTATTGGGCAACCATTTGTTGGCTCATACGCTCATTACTGTGCTTGGCAATTGCGTGAGCTACTTCGTGGGAAAGCACAACCGCAAGTCCGGTCTCATTTTTAGTATAAGGTAAAATGCCTTCATTTACCACAATTTTTCCACCAGGCATACAAAAAGCATTGGGTACCGAGTCTTTTACCAAATGGAATTCCCAGGAAAAATTGGCGATTTCAGCCTCCATCCCATTGGATTTGAGGTATGATTCAACTGCTGCGGCAATATTTTTGCCCACTTTCACCACCAATGCAGTATTGGTTTTACTGGTTGATGCTTTTGCCGTTTTCATATAGTCGGTAAACGACTGACTACTTAAAGACAAAACTTCGGCATCTGATACCAGCAATAACTGTTTACGCCCAGTCAACGGCACGCTGCTACATGCAGTAAGCAACACCAGGGCTGCAATAAATGAAGCAAACTTTTTCATAATAACTTTTGATGTTAGGTTTATCTGAAAATAACTATGCTATTTCCAAGTCAAATATTTCTTTCAGTTTAATTAACTCAGGATTTGTATTCATCATCGCTTTCAGCTTTTCCTGCATGCTGGAGGCTTTCGGACGTTCATTGACTTCATTCACCCGGATATGCATCTGAATAGATGTATTCTTAAGCTTATTCTTGAGGTAGGTCACCATCGTTGTGGCATCCTGCTCCAGAATTTCCACTTGCTGGGGACCATCCACTGCGACTTCAAATTGATAATTTTCCTTCAATAAAGGACGGGCTGTCTGCATAGTTTTCTGCACCAAAATATTTTCAACGGTAAGACTTTGTGCATATTCGTTCCAGGCCAGAATCAACGCTTCATTATCAAAGGGTGTGTTTAGTGAAACAGATGGACCGCTTTGTTGGTTCAGACCAGCTGAGTCATCTTTTTTATTAAATCCGTTTTTGATAGAAAGTCCCGGCATCCGCATACTTTGTCCCGCCGACTTTGGTGCGGGAGGTGCAGGTGTCTGTGTCTTGGCAAAAGCAGGTGGGGGTGGTGGCGGTGCTGTCACTTGCGGAGGAGGAGCAACCGTCAACGTCTGAACCGGCGCTGAACTTAGATGACGTGCCTGTGGATGCTGAGCTTGTGCCGGTTGCTGAACAGGCTGCGGAACCGGATTTGCAGCGATAGGTTGAATATCACGCTGTACCGGTTGTGGCTGTACGGGTTGCAATATCTGGCAAAGACGAATCAAAGTCAACTCCACCAGCAATCTTTTATTCTTACTAAGTCGGTAATTCAGGTCGCACTCATTACTGATTTCCAATGCTTTGTAGAGGAACGCATTCTGGCACTTCTGAGCTTGCTGGGTATATTTCACTCCAATGGCCTCTCCTACTTCAAGTAGCGGTAACGTCTGAGGGTCTTTTGCCACCAGCAAGTCTCGCAAATGCGAACTCATTCCCGAAATAAAGTTCTGGCCTTCAAACCCGCGATTCAGTACCTCATTGAAAATCAGCATCGCATCAATTACATTTCCGCTTAGAAACGCTTCCACCAACCGGAAATAATAATCGTAATCAAGGACATTCAGGTTATCAATCGTTGCCCGGTAAGTTATATTTCCACCGGTGAAACTAACCACCTGGTCAAAAATCGAGAGTGCATCGCGCATACCTCCGTCCGCTTTCTGAGCAATAACATTGAGCGCTTCAGGTTCGGCTGTTACACTTTCCTGTGAAGCAACGTATTGCAAATGCTCCACGATATCATTGATACTGATCCGGTTAAAGTCATAAATCTGACAACGGGAAAGGATAGTTGGAAGAATTTTATGCTTCTCTGTAGTTGCCAGTACGAAAATGGCATGCTTAGGTGGTTCTTCCAGCGTTTTCAGAAAAGCGTTGAAAGCCGATTGTGAAAGCATGTGCACCTCGTCAATAATATAGACCTTGTATTGTCCGATTTGCGGCGGGATACGAACCTGCTCAATCAGCAAGCGGATATCATCCACCGAGTTGTTAGATGCCGCATCCAATTCGTGAATGTTATAGGAACGTTGCTCGTTAAACGACACACAGGACTCGCACTGATTACAGGCCTCACCTTCAGCCGTTGGAGTAAAGCAGTTAATCGTCTTGGCAAAAATACGGGCACAGGTAGTTTTACCCACACCACGCGGTCCGCAAAAGAGGAAAGCGTGAGCAAGTTTTTTAGTAATGACGGCATTTTTCAGCGTTGTGGTAAGCGCATATTGACCTACAACAGTACGAAATGTGGCCGGGCGATATTTTCGGGCAGATACAATAAAATCTTCCATATTCGATTTGAGTCTTTAGCTGCAAAATTAAGAAAAAAACCCGACTCTATTTTTATAAGCGGTTCTTCGAAAATAATTTATCTTTGCAAAAAGTTCAGGTATGAAACGAGCATGAACAAAAGTTCATCAAAGAGCATGACATTATATGCGATACCGATAGCTATCGGCACCATATGTAGCCAAAACAAAGAATATAAATGATTATGAAATTCAAGG
>JAUZOF010000290.1 GCA_030706585.1 Bacteroidota bacterium | reverse complement strand
TCTGCTCCCGGAAACGCTGGTATTTGAGCCTGCAAATATGCGCATGAAAGGAAACTGCTAAATAAAAGGATTAATGATTTCATAAATAACTACTTTGTCACCATGATTTTCCTGCAACAATATCCTTCATCAGTGGTAATCATTAGTAAATAAGTACCTGAAGGAATATTGCTGATATCTACTTTCATTTGTTTTCTGCCTCCACTGTTGCCACAAAACACATCTTTGACAAACTTGCCGGATGTATCATACAGTCTTATTGTATAGTGTGCATCAGCCAATAGCATATCAATGTACAATTCTGCAGTTGACGGATTCGGATAGACAGTAACCTCTTTCACCCTATCTCTGATGTTATTTACCTCAGTCGTCCGGAAACCATCAAATGATAAATTATCGACATACAAAACTGAGTTACCCATTGGTTCATAATGATAACCAGTACTTATGTCATACATTTTATAGGCAAATATTCCAATACATGCACTATCAGGAATTGAAGTATCATCAAAGTAATCTAAATTAATGGAGAAAGGAGCCCAGGTTGAAACAGGTTCTTTGCATTTAATAGCGTAACCCATTAAGGGATATTCAGGATCAGGTGATTCTAAAAATCCATGTTTATACATGAAGACAAAAAACTGGCAAGAATCACCAGTGATTGCAGGAATGAATTTATAATATCCATTCAATGAGGTATGTCTTTTACTCACTTCAAAAGCCGGACACATTGCACCCCAATCACCTCCCGCTGGCGGAGCAGTATTGGCTAAACCAGACCTGTCTGTGTAGTATAATCCGGAAATATTATTTTGAAGTCTTAAGGCATACTTTCCTGACTGTGTATCTGATGTTTGTACTGCAGTCCCCGCAACAAACCACCCTTTAGGCATATAATATCCTCCATAGTTAGCAAAAAGCCACTCCCAATTTTCAAAACCTGAGTTGGGAATCGGATCAATTGCATCTAAATACCAACGAGGATCTCCAGCACTATTAGCTCCGACAAAACTGTTATCCTTTATCCTGTAGTTAATTCCACTATTTATAAATGTTGCTCCGGGTGTTGATGTGGATGGGCTTGTGAAAAAATCAGTTGATGCACCCGGATAAGTAGTAAAAGCCCCTGTAACATCAGAGATTTTCATAGAATCAGCTGCATAAAAGTCAGTTGTGATATATGAATGATCAATACTCAATGTGCCGGATGAACGAATACAAACAGAAGGATTCCCTGATTTACCGAAGATACAATTTGAAATGGTTACGGGAGTCTTCTGTGATGTACCTAAATCAATCAGATATCTGATATTTGAACCGGAAGATAATAACATTGTATTGTCAAATGTACAATCTGACAGCTCCAACTGTCCTGTATTTGTCTGTAAATAAAACACAGTTAACCCGAATCCATAAAATGTTGAGTTCTTCACTTTAATCCGATCCATGTAACTACCTGCTTTATTATTATAAATTGCACCATAATCAGCGAAGTTGCATATTTTGCAATTGGTGATATAAATATTTTTTACCCTCTGAGGTACCAACGTATCTGTACTTTGAAAGCGGACTAGTGAGCGGAATGTCGAGATATTACAATTAGAAAATGCAATAGTGTCAATAAGAACAGTAGAACTGGCAACATTTATGATGTAATTTTGGGTAGGATCACTCATTGCCCCTGAAATTGTCAGGTCTTCAAATTTCAGTGCGGCCAGGTTAGGTGGAGGGTTTAACCGTCTGATTTTCAACACAGGCATAGTACCATCTCCTCTGAAGGTTATCCGGGTATTTTCTGCCAGTGTATTGATGCTTGTATAATTGGTTGATAACGGATTAGTATAACCTTGAGGAATAATTACTACTACATCTTTTCCCAGATAGCTTGACTTATTTGTAATTACAGTTGTGATATCATCATATTTTCCAAGATATATCACATCTGCCGCTCTTAAGGATAAACTTGTCAGATATGTGACCACAATAACAATCTTTAAAATAGAAGTTTTCATTTGTTCTTAGTTTTGGGGTTAGAATAAGCTCAACAACAATAATCAGAGAGAATAGCCATCCATTGAAAAAATAAAATACAATCAACTATAAACTAAAGGTTAATAACACACAGACCATTCATTTCGAAATAAAGATACAATCGGAGGATTAGGTACAATGTCAAAATGATATTCAATACATTAAAGATCTATATCTGAAAAGTAAAGAGCTTACGTCCAATATCTATATACAAGCTCTGAAACTACCTGTCATTTTTGAAAATTATCAGTGTAAGTCACAGCACCATATATTATACAACAATCTGGTAGCTCATTAAGCCCCCGCCAGGTGTAAAAAACTAATTGTCAGAGCTAAAAATACTACTTTGGTAGTATTGATTTCAGGGGCAAGAATGTTGTACCTTCGTATGGAAATAAATACCCCACATGAACAGAATGGGAAATGCTCTTCTGAATGGCTAGTATCATAGGACAATCGATGAAACTAATTCCTATCAGAGACCACACAATTGAGAGGGGAAGTGCACTTCATTTTTTCTATAATGCCAGTTCAGAATCAAGTCGTGTACTATCCATGATTATTCTATATGTAACTCCGGATGTTATAACAATAATCTTTGACCTTGACCTTAACTACAGAAAAATATATCTATTTATTCCGGTCTTATTATTTCCCGGACTTACATCCTCAGACCATTGATGTTTAAGAGATTCTGTTTGCAACTAACCGGATAGAGCAAACAACATCAATGGTCTGATTGTTTTATTTAATATAGGTACCATAAAACCCCACACCAATGGCTATTTTTCTAAAGAAGCAATAACTTTAAATATCGGACTAAGGATCCGAATATACAATTGAAAATCCATTAATTCATTTCGCTTTTCAAGCAATGAATTAAAGAGATAATAAACCGACGTAGAAAAGCAACTAAAGCTTGAATGCTGCAGCTGACTCTATGTCGTTTTTTGTTTTCTCAACCTTCAGACTTCACAGCCATACCAGATTGAAATTTACTTGATCTTCAATCTTTGAGCCATGAAAAAGAGCACTTTTTTTATTCTCTGCATATCGCCTGTCATAATGGGCAGTTGTGCACATTGTTACTATTCACCCAGTCTCCAGTTAATTCCGTTATTTACGGAAAAAAATGATCTTCGTTTGATCGGGGGAGCTGCTTTTGGGGAGGGAGCTGATGGCTATAATGCGGGAATTGCATACTCCATAACGGATCAATTTGCCTTAATGTCAGATTATACGTTCTCTACCTCCAGTGATGCAACCGGAGGTAAACAGTCGCGTTTAAACGGGGCTTTGGGGTACTATAAGGCATTTAAGAATTCGTTTGTTTTTGAAACATACGCCGGGCTGGGGAGTATAAGTGAGCATCATTCATACACATATCCCCAACATACCTCCTATGGCTCCGGATATAGTAATCAAAATTACACGTCAAGATTATCAGCTTCAAAACTATTTCTCCAACCTTCATTTGGATATACCTCCGGAAGCATTGATTTAGCAGTAGGATCGAGGTTCGATTATCTGATGTTTAACAATATAGAGACAAATCTGAATCCATCATTAAGTGAATATACAAGACTGATGAGTTTGTCTCAGCACAACAACATTCTATTTTTTGAACCGTCTTTTACGCTACGAGTCGGTTGGGAATATGTCAAATTGCAAATACAGTATATACCGTTAATTCCGGTCAATTATGAAGACAAGTTTTTATTTGGGACTAAACAGCTAAATATTGGACTCTATTTTAATTTTCCTCAAAAGAAAAACAAAGTCAGTTCCCTGAAATAAGCCAGAAGATTACAAATCACAACAACTTAAATTCTAAAACGATGAAACGATTTATTACCCTGCTTATCATTGCAATAACTGTGACGCTGAGCTTTGGAAAGCAAAAAGCAGTGCCTCTCGAAGGAACATGGCAGATGGTACATGCCCAATACTACCACCTGGATTCACTGATGTTTCAATTTTCCGTGAAAGATGGAGACTTTCAATGGAAAGTGTTCAGCAAAGGTTATTTCGTTGCTGTAAACCAATCTGTATATAATGGCAAAACACAGAATGGAGGCATTTGCGGGAAATATGAACTGAAAGGTTCTAACCTAGTAGAAATCCTGGATGATCATTATCCGGATGCGATCAAATATTTCAGCAAAAAGCCAGAATATACCGTCCAGATCAAAGGTGATACCCTGATCCAGACAGGGCCGTATGATGAAAAAGGACGAATGATCTATTTCCACTTTGTGGAAAAATATGTACGGGCGAAGTAGTGATATGGCGTATCTTACTCAGATACAGCCCCAAAGTACTTTGACATCACATTTGGGACCAAACTTGATATTTCGTTAAATGAGAATAAAGGGCCTTACCGGGGAATGAATCTTGTATGCGGATTCAGCGTTAATCCAGATCAATGGGCTATACGCTCTGAATTCGGATTAATGAAAAATCTGGCATCTTTCAATGACTACTCTGTCGTGAGCTTTTGCGTTGAATTCACATTGTATATCAACACATTACATAGAACATCAAAACCCAAGCCATAAACAACAAATGTATGAAAACCAAAATTCTTATCGTTTTGATGTCCTTAGCATTTCTCTCTGAAGGGTTCTGCCAGTATGAGATAAAGAATTACTTGGTCATAAAGAATAAAATCTCGAGGGAAAAGATTATTATACCGGAAGGGAAAAGAATCAAGGTAGTAATGGATGATAAACAATCTTTTAGTGGCCCTTTCAAAATGTATTTTGAACAGAAAACCGAGGAATTTACCCGAATCATCATTAAGGGCGACACATTGAATATCACGGATATATCAAAAATAAAGTACTATAAGTATCTTGGATATGGAGTAGGTAATATATTAAGTGGAATTTCAGTATCTGTAATTGGGTTATTTATCAGGTCTGCTCCTGAAAAAAGAGCCTCAAATCATGGTTTTCAAACAATTCAAATATCTAATGAAGCAGTTGGCGATATCTTCATATATAGCGGATTAATTCCAATAGGTATTGGATGCCTGTTGATCTGGCCATCAACCTATTCTCATCACAAATGGAGTTATACATTCATGCAAAAAGAGGTCAGAAAAAGATCAAACGAAATATATCCATATTGATTATTAAAGGAGAATACTGTACACTTTACTAATTTATCAGTAGTA
Organism: Bacteroidota bacterium; assembly: GCA_030706585.1. Lineage (GTDB taxonomy): Bacteria > Bacteroidota > Bacteroidia > Bacteroidales > UBA7332 > CAXXIC01. The sequence goes on along the minus strand of JAUZOF010000290.1, from coordinate 729 downwards.
GAATATACTCCTATCTAAAATTCAAAGCCATGAAAAAACTATCCCTTATCCTCGGTTTTGTTCTATTGGCTGCATTTGCTAACGGAGCAGTTTCGAAAAGTGTGAACATGACCACAGCCGGCACCCTTAATACTTTGTTTACCTCAACTGAAAAATCAACAGTAACCGATCTTACTGTAACGGGTACAATTGATGCGCGGGATTTAAAGTTTATGCGGGATAACATGACGATGCTAACCAATCTGGATTTAAGTTCGATAAACATTATTTCCTATTCAGGTGATGCCGGTCCCTCTTATTCATCGTCTTTCCCTGCAAATCAAATTTCTGAAAATGCTTTTTATGGGAAAACCTCTCTAAAATCAATCAAACTCCCGACTTCAATAACATCAATCGGCCAGTTTGCATTTTACCAGTCAGGACTAACAGGTATTCTCACTCTACCCGGCAATCTCAAATCTATCGGATATCTTGCCTTTTACGAATGTACTGGTTTGACTGGCACTATCATAATTCCTAAATCTGTTAATCAAATAGAGAGCGTTCCTTTTGGATTATGCAGTGGCATTACAGAATTTATTGTAGAAGATGGAAATAACTATTTCACAGCAACAAACGGAATTCTCTTCAACAAAGATCAAACTCGGCTTATTCTGTATCCCTGTGGCAAAACAGGAAATTATGAAATTCCGGGAACGGTAAATATCATAAGTGAAAATTCATTTGCCT
>JAUZOF010000029.1 GCA_030706585.1 Bacteroidota bacterium | reverse complement strand
GGCAGATGCTCTGAACCAGCTGAGCGATGAACCCGATTTGTTAAGAAGCTTTAGTTCTCAACAGCGATGCAAAGGTACGACTTTTCCGCAAACCTCCAAATTTTTCACACAAACTTCTACAAAAAAGTCTCTATCCATCGTATTTTCCGACAAATAAGCATTAAATTTGCAGGGTAATAGAACCTTATTTATGAGATTAAATTCACTAACCGCTATTTCACCCGTTGATGGGCGTTACAGAGACAAAGCAGAAGCTTTAGACCTATACTTTTCAGAGTTTGCACTAATCCGTTATCGCGTACTGGTTGAAGTAGAATACTTTATCGCACTTTGCGAGCTTCCGTTACCGGAATTACGTAATATTTCAGCCGACAAATTTGAGCCATTAAGAGAAATCTACCGTTCGTTTACCGAAGAAGATGCTCTGAAAATCAAATCTATCGAGTCGGTTACCAACCACGACGTAAAAGCCGTTGAATATTTCATCAAAGAAAAATTCGACATCTTAGGTCTTCAGGAATACAAAGAGTTTATTCACTTCGGACTGACTTCACAAGATATCAACAACACATCAATCCCGGTTTCTATCAAAGAGGCGGTAGATAAAATCTACATTCCATTGCTGGAGAAACTGATTGAGACGTTAAAAGGATTCGCCATCGAATGGAAAGAAATCCCGATGTTGGCAAAAACACACGGACAGCCTGCCTCTCCTACCCGTCTGGGCAAAGAGGTGATGGTATTTGTTTACCGTCTGGAAAAACAACTGGAGCAACTGAAAGCAGTTCCTCACAGCGGTAAATTCGGTGGTGCTACCGGAAACTTCAACGCTCACACCGTTGCATACCCTTCTTTCGACTGGAAAGCCTTCGGCGAGAAATTCCTGAGCGAAAAACTGGGTATCATCCGCGAAGATTACACCACACAGATTTCAAACTACGACAATCTGGCTGCTTTGTTCGATGCTTTGAAACGCATCAACACCATCGTGATTGACATGAACCGCGACTTCTGGCAATATGTTTCGATGGAATACTTCAAACAGAAAATCAAAGCCGGTGAAGTAGGTTCTTCAGCCATGCCGCACAAGGTTAACCCTATCGACTTTGAGAACTCGGAAGGGAACCTCGGTATCGCAAATGCAATTCTGGAGCATTTGGCAACCAAATTGCCTATTTCACGTTTGCAGCGCGACCTGACCGACTCAACCGTATTGCGTAACGTGGGTGTTCCGTTTGCTCACACGATGATCGCATTCCAGAGCTCATTGAAGGGGCTGAACAAACTGTTGCTGAATGAAAAAGCATTACAGGCTGACCTCGAAGGTTGCTGGAACGTGGTTGCTGAAGGCATCCAGACTATTCTTCGTCGTGAAGGTTATCCACAACCATACGAGGCATTGAAAGGATTGACCCGTACCAATGAAGAGGTGAACGAATCTTCTATCCATCGCTTTATCGACACATTGAATGTAAGTGAGGCGATTAAAGACGAGCTTAAAAAAATAACACCGCACAATTATACAGGAATCTAATTTATACCGTTATATAAAACACAAAGACAACAAAGCCGAGAGGCCCGTAATATTTAATTTAATTTACAAATGAAGACAGAAAGAGAACACAAGCGTCCAAGGATTGGCTCAGCCAACAAAGATGTAAACCGTGAGGGTAACAATTACGAGAGAGGGAACTCTCAATTTTCAGGCGGACGTCAATTTGAAAGAAGGAATGATGGAGGTTACGAACGCAGAAATGACCGTTTCGAGCGCCCGTCACAAGGCGGAGACAGAGATGGTAACCGTTTCGAACGCCCACGCCGTGAAGGTGGATACGAACAACGCCAGGGCGGATATAACCGCGAAGGTGGCAACCGTGAGGGTGGATTCCGTCGTGAAGGTGGATACAACCGCGAAGGTGGATTCAATCGTGAAGGAGGTAACCGCGAAGGTGGATTCCGTCGCGAGGGTGGATACAATCGTGAGGGAGGTAACCGCGAAGGCGGATTCCGTCGCGAAGGTGGATACAATCGTGAAGGAGGTAACCGCGAAGGAGGTTTTCGTCGTGAAGGCGGATACAACCGCGAAGGTGGCAACCGTGAGGGCGGATTCCGTCGTGAAGGTGGATTCAACCGCGAGGGAGGTAATCGCGAAGGCGGATTCGACAGACCACGTAAACCGTTTAACCGCGAAGGCGGATACAATAACAGAGACGGAAGAAGCAATGACCGTCCTTTCAACCGTGACCGCAATTTTGGCGGCGGACAAGGAGGATATAACCGTGGTGGTGGAAACCGTCCCGGTGGCAGACCCTTCCAGAGAAATGACCGTTTCAACAGAGAACCGTTCGTAAAACCGAAAGAGGTTGAATACAACGATACAATCACCGATCCAAACGAGCCTATTCGTCTGAACAAATTCCTGGCTAACGCTGGTATTTGCTCACGTCGTGAAGCGGATGAATTTATCCAGGCCGGTGTGGTGAAAGTAAATGGTGAAGTGGTTACCGAACTGGGAACCAAAGTTCACCGTTACGATCAGATCCATTTCCACGATGACGCGGTGAAACTGGAGCGCAAAATCTACGTTTTGCTCAACAAACCGAAAGATTGCGTAACAACTGCTGATGATCCACAGGCACGTACCACTGTAATGGAGCTGGTAAAAGAGGCATGTCACGAACGCATTTATCCGGTAGGTCGTCTGGATAAAAACACAACCGGTGTTTTATTGCTGACTAACGACGGTGACCTGGCATCAAAACTGATGCACCCGAAATTCCTGAAGAAAAAAATCTACCACGTGTGGTTAGATAAAGATATTCCAATGGAAGATTTGCAGAAAATTGCTGACGGAATCGAACTGGAAGACGGAGAAATCCACGCTGACGCTATCAGCTACGCCAACGAAGAATCCAGTAAAGAAGTCGGAATCGAAATTCACTCAGGAAGAAACCGTATCGTTCGTCGTATTTTCGAACACCTCGGTTACCGCGTGATGAAACTTGACCGAGTTTACTTTGCCGGCTTAACTAAAAAGAACCTTCCACGTGGACGCTGGAGATACCTGACACAACAGGAAGTCAACATGCTTCGCATGGGCGCTTTTGAATAATGAATTTCATCAGATAAACGACCGCAAAGAGCGCCGGGTGTGCGCATGAAGCCTGAAATATTGTCACTGACAAATATTTAAAGCCGAATGTAATACCAATAAGCGATCTTTGCAGTTATTTTTTTTTCGTTTCTGTCGGTTTTTCGTTAATTTCGCAAACGATTTGCGTCAAATCGACAAAAATCAGTGACAATTAAAATTACAACAAACATATTTCAATCGTAATCATTATGGAGAGTATCAGTAGAACTAAAATCGTTGACCTGCTGAAACGCGAAGATTTTGGCGCTAAGGTAAACGTAAAAGGTTGGGTTCGTACCCGACGCGGTAGCAAACAGGTGAGTTTCATCGCCCTGAATGACGGTTCTACTATAAATAATGTACAGATCGTTGTTGACAACGAGCATTATGACGAAGAACTGCTGAAAGTCATTACCACAGGTTCATGTGTAAGCATTAACGGAACTTTGGTACAATCACACGGCAAAGGTCAGGCTGTAGAAATCCACGCTAACGGAGTTGAAGTATATGGTTCAGCTGATGCAACAACCTATCCGCTTCAGAAAAAAGGTCACTCATTGGAGTTCCTGCGTGAAATCGCTCACCTTCGTCCGCGAACAAACACATTCGGAGCAATATTGCGTGTACGTCACCACATGGCGTTCGCTATTCACAAATTCTTTAACGAAAAAGGATTTTTTTATCTGCACACCCCGATTGTTACAGCCTCTGACTGTGAAGGTGCAGGGTCAATGTTTCAGGTTACCACGCTGGATGTAAACAATCCGGCAAGAACTGAAGAGGGAGCTGTTGATTATTCACAGGACTTCTTTGGAAAAAGTGCTAATCTTACCGTATCAGGTCAGCTCGAAGGCGAACTTGGAGCTATGGCTTTAGGGGCAATTTATACGTTTGGACCGACTTTCCGTGCAGAAAACTCAAATACACCACGCCACCTGGCTGAGTTTTGGATGATTGAACCGGAAGTTGCATTCAACGAGCTGAAAGAAAATATGGATTTGGCTGAAGAATTCATCAAATACCTGATCAAATACGCATTAGACAACTGTATGGATGACCTCAATTTCTTGTCGGAGATGTACGACAAAGAGTTGATCGAACGCCTGAAATTTGTCATTGAATACGACTTCGTTCGCCTACCTTACACTGAAGGGGTTAAAATCCTCGAAGAAAGTGGTGAGAAGTTTGAATTCCCTGTTTACTGGGGCGCTGATCTCCAATCAGAACACGAACGTTATCTGGTGGAAAAACATTTCAAAAAGCCGGTTATCCTGACCGACTATCCGAAAGAGATCAAAGCCTTCTACATGAAGCAAAACGAAGACGGAAAAACCGTTCGTGCAATGGACGTGCTTTTCCCGAAAATCGGAGAAATCATCGGAGGTTCTCAGCGTGAGGAAGACTTCGACAAACTGTACAAACGCATCGAAGAGATGGAGATCCCGATGAAAGATATGTGGTGGTACCTTGACACCCGTCGTTTCGGTTCTGCTCCACACTCAGGATTCGGACTCGGATTTGAACGTCTGTTGCTTTTCGTAACCGGCATGTCAAACATCCGCGACGTTATTCCTTTCCCTAGAACTCCGAAAAACTGCGAATTCTAATCAGGCATTTCGCCTTTTCATACAATGGCTTTCCGGCAACGGAAGGCCATTTTTTATTAGTCTCCGTGAGCCATACAGCCGGCAACTGCGAAAAATTAACAATTCTACTTTCTTTAATCCTCTGGAATTATTTTACCGGAAAATAAATGGCTAAATTTGCATCCGTTTTCAGAATAGCCGGACCAGACCGACGCTGAATGAAGCACGCATCAAAATGAATTTTTTCAGAAGAAACCGATATAACTTAATTGCTGCTTTTGTATCTATAGCTCTACACGTAACGTTTGTAGTGGTACTTAGTTTTAAGCTGAATAAGGAATTATTTTCGAAGGAAGATGAAGACAATCAGTTTGAGCTGCAACTTCAACCTGAACAAGAAAACCCACTGCCACCTCAACCCCAGCAAAAAACAGAAGAGACAAAGAAGCTGGTGGAAGAGATGATGAAAACCATTGATATCCCCCAGCCCGACCTTACCGATAAAACAGAAAACACATCTCAGGATTTGGGTGAAATCCCGCTTGCCGAAAAGAAGGATACTGCTGTAGCTCAGGCCGTCGAGAAACTACTAGAAGCATTAACGACACCGCCTCCACCTGTTGAAGACAGTATTATCAAAAAAGAGATTCAGGAAATGCAAAAAGCCAAAGAGCAAATCCTAACCGACAAACGCCGCAAAGAAGATGACCGTCGCTTCCTTGTTGATAATTACCGCACCATCCGAAACTTCAAGAAAGTATATCCATACGCAATCAGAACCCGACAGGTTATTGACAGTCTAAATAAAAAACTGGCAACGATCACAGATAACCGGCTAAAGAAACAGATGATTAAACAGAAAGAAAAAGAACTATTTAATCAATTTGAAAAGGAAGTCCGGAATATGTCATTTTCACAGGGTAAGCTTTTACTCAAGCTTATTGCCCGTGAAACAGACCAGAGCGCTTATGATCTGATTAAGACCTACAAAGGGAAAGTTCCGGCCACATTCTGGTATGGAGTGGGATTGCTCTTCCGGGAAAACCTGAAGATGGATTACGATTCGACAGGGGAAGATGCCTTACTGGAAAAGATCGTTGTAAAGTACAAGCAGGGAAAATTGTAATATATTTGCAGAAACAACGGTCCCTGATGAAACATGCAAAGTAAAATTAAGCAATTTATCTACATACGTAATCTGTTACAACCGAATTCTAAAGTAATAGTTGGAATCAGTGGTGGTGCTGATTCTGTGGCACTATTGCATTTTCTCACAAAGGAAGGTTATAAATGCATTGCTGCTCACTGTAATTTTCACCTTCGGGGAGAAGAATCAAACCGGGACGAACAGTTCGTGCGTGACTTATGCCGGCAATGGAATCTACCCTTAGAGGTAATAGATTTTCATACTGAAGAGATTGCTGCGGAACAAAAAGTATCCATCGAAATGGCTGCGAGAGAACTTCGTTACCAATGGTTTGAAGAGTTGCGTATTAAATACGAGGCAGAAGTCATTGCCATAGCCCACCACAAAGACGATTCGGTAGAGACCTTTCTGCTGAATCTGATCCGGGGAACCGGCATTCGCGGGCTGTCAGGGATGAAACCAGTCAATGGTAAAATCATTCGTCCGTTACTTTGCGTGTCTCGTCAGGAAGTTGAAGAATATATCGGACAAAACAATCTTTCTTTCGTCCACGACAGCACTAACAGCGAAACGCTCTATACCCGGAATAAAATCCGACTTGAAGTATTACCGCTGTTACAAGAGTTAAATCCCTCTATAAAGGAAACGATTATACAGACTTCCGGTTATTTGAATGATACGGCAGAGGTCTATTTCTCTGAAATTGAAAAGCAAAAGAAAAATCTGCTCCATTCTGTTTCACGAAAAACCTGTATCTCAATTCCTGAGCTAAAGAAATACCCTTTTGCCCAAACCATTTTATTTGAATTATTAAGCCCATTTGGTTTTAACAGTACTGTTTGTGCTGAAATATTCGAATCCCTGGATGGTCTTTCCGGTAAACAGTTTTTTTCGACTGAATATCGGTTGATTAAGGATCGTGAAAAGTTGATCATCGATAAAAAGAAGGAAGAAAATGAGGATTCAATCATAATTCCGTCTCCGGAAGAAAAAGTAAAACTATCTTTCGCCCTCAATTTTAACATTATTCCGGCGGCAAATTTTAGCATCCCAAAAGATAAAGAGATTGGCTGCTTCGATGCCGATAAGGTCAAATTTCCCCTAACCCTGCGCAAATGGGAAACCGGAGATCGTTTCGTTCCTTTTGGAATGAAAGGCAGCAAGAAACTAAGCGATTATTTTTCTAACCTGAAATATAGTCTTTTGCAGAAAGAAGAAGCTCGCGTGTTATGCAGTGGAGACAAGATCATTTGGCTTATAGGCGAACGTACGGATAACCGGTTCAGAATTGACGAGCAAACAACCAAAATCCTCGTTATACAATACAATGCTAACTCAACAGATTTATAAGAAATGGTATTCCCGAATAAAATAAAAAGCCTTGTCACATGTCTGCTTTTATGCCTGACGGTTGCCAATGCCCAAAACCGTCCATTTCAGCCGGGTGAAAAACTCACTTATAATGCATTCTACAACCTGGGAATGATCTGGCTGCACGCCGGGGAGGTACAGTTCTCTGTCGATCAAAAACCATTTGGTGGCAAAACGGCTTACTTTTTTGAAGCCGTTGGCAAAACAATTCCCAAGTACGACTGGATGTATAAAGTAAGGGATTACTACAAATCATACGTCGATATAGACACTTTCAATTCGCTTTGGGCAGAAAGAAACACCCTGGAAGGGAGCAACAAGGTGTATGAGAACTACACCTTTAAGCCCAGGGATAAGCACATATATTACACAATAAAGAATTCGAAAACGAAATTACTCAAAGATACGTTGCAAGTATCCACAAATAGTGTGTTCGATGTATTGACTTTGATTTATCAATGCCGCAATTTAAATTTTGAGCGCTACAAAGTCAACGAAAAATTTCCGTTGCGAATTATTCTTGATGGTAAGGTTTATCCTATTTTCCTACGATATCTCGGAAAAGAGGTGATCAAAAATAAAGACGAAAAGAAATACCGATGTATTAGATTCTCAGCACTTTTGGTCGAGGGAAGTATATTTAAAGGCGGTGAAGATATGAATATCTGGGTTACTGATGATGACAACAGAGTCCCCATTCTGGTGGAAGCAAAAATACTCATCGGTTCTGTCAAAGCCTACCTCAGGACTATGGAAGGACTAAAGAATGAGGTAAAGGCGTTAGTACGATAAATATCCTGACATTCAAAAACAAAAGCGTCTTTCTCTATTCAAAAGAATGAATAAGAAAGATGCTTTTGTGTATTTGTATTGTTTGAAACACTAATCTAAAGTCAGTATCATATTATTTTCCTGAGCAAGGCGGCGCATATTAATCAGTGCATAACGCATTCTACCCAGAGCCGTATTAATGCTTACGCCTGTAATTTCGGCTATCTCCTTAAAGCTAAGATTCTTATAATAGCGCATAATCAATACTTCACGTTGGTTATCTGGCAGATTACGGATAATCTTACGGATATCCGAACGGATCTGAAGTTTTACTAACTGATCCTCAATCGTACCTTCGCTAAAACGCGAATTATTCAACACGCCACTATCTTCACATGAGGTCGAATTTTCATCTTTATCCTGACGGAAAAAGTCGATAATCAGGTTATGTGCAATCCTGGAAATCCAGGCGCCAAACTTACCATTCTCGGAATAACGACCTTGCTTAATAGTTATGATAGCCTTCATGAAAGTCTCCTGAAAGATATCTTCTGTCAGTTCCTTATCACGAACGATATAAAAAATGTACGAGTAGATTTTTGACTTATGGCGAGTAAGCAAAATATCAAATGCCTCATTCGTTCCGCTTGCAAACAGAGCAACCAGTTGCTCATCGGTCTGCTTTACTAATTTTTCCATGATGTTAGCTTTAAAAAATCAGTGTAAGCGTCATCTCATAGGCGTTGATATCTTTTTTAGAGGTTTATGATGCAAATAAAAGTCATTTTTCCGAGAAATAAAAACGAATCAGGCAATATTTCCGTCAAATCTAAGTTGAAAATTATATTTTAACACATTAACATCCGATATGTAAATACCCTATCTTGTTTTTTGAAGAAAAGGCTCATTAAATCAAAGATTTCCACAACACAAAGTAGGGTATTTAATATCTCGTTCGGTGTGCAATCCTATTCTAAACAGTTATTATTTTAACAAACAATCCGTCATTAATGTTCGGATGTTCTCCGGTTTATTTAGATTCAGTGGGCTTAAATACCGGAAGAGCATCTGCCACTACAAATGTACTTCCACCAATATATATCAGATCATTCTCTGCTGCATTTGCTTTAGCTGCGTTCACTGCATCAGGAACTGACAAAAATGACTCTCCTACCAGCTGATACACCAATGCCTTTTGTTGCAACTCTTTTGCATCCAGGGCACGCGGAATTCCGGCTTTGGCAAAATAATAGCGGGAATTCCGGGGCAGCATGGAAAGGATCTTGTTAACGTCCTTATCATTCACCATACCAATCACGAAATGCAATGTATCATACCGTTCATTCGCCAATTGCTGAACAATATATTGAATTCCACCTTCATTATGAGCTGTATCGCAAATAATCTTAGGGGCATCACCCAGTTTTTGCCAGCGTCCCTGTAATCCGGTCAATGATGTTACATTTGCAAATCCTTCTTTAATGGCTTTCCGGGAAATATTATAACCCTGTTTAATCAGTATCTCCAATGTCAGAAAAACAGTCGCTGCATTTTTATCCTGGCATAAACCACCCAGTTCTCCCCGGACCTCACCAAACGAACGGGTGTTATAGAGCCATCCACCGCTCGTCTGGGGTTCCGCTTTTACAATTGGCTTCTCTTGTTCTGCAAAATAAATCGGCGCGGAAACCTCATTCGCCTTATTTCTAAAAACCGCTTCTGTCTCTTCTACACTTTCGCCAATCACCACCGGCACACCCGATTTGATGATTCCGGCTTTTTCAGCAGCTATTTTAGGTAAAGAATTACCTAAAAACTGCACATGGTCAAAGCTTATATTGGTAATCACAGAAACATCCGGGGTAATGATATTGGTACTATCCAACCGTCCTCCCAATCCGACTTCAATGATTGCCACCTCTACATTCTGCTGTGCAAAGTAGTCGAAAGCCATGGTCATGGTAAGCTCAAAAAAAGAAGGATGAATAGTTTCGGAAAAAGCCTTGTGCTTCTCTACGAAATCAATGATGAAATCTTTTTCAATTATCTCTCCATTTACACGAATGCGCTCACGAAAATCCACCAGATGCGGAGAAGTGTAAAGTCCCACCTTATAACCGGACTGTTGTAAGATTGCAGCCAAAAGATGAGACGTAGATCCTTTGCCATTCGTTCCACCTACGTGAATGGTTCTGTATTTTTTATGCGGGTACCCAAGATAATTATCTAAGGTTAAGCTATTTTCCAACCCCTCTTTGTAAGCACTGGCTCCGGTCCGTTGAAACATTGGCAAACGGGTATAGAGATATTCGAGCGTTTCTTCGTAATTCATTAAAAAATCTGATATGAAAATGAGAATTATTCCAATTAATATTGTAATTTGGGTGCAAATATCACCAATTAAATCGATATACTATGGGAACAAAGAAAAATTTTGTGCTGGATACAAACGTTATTCTGCACGACTACAAATGTTTGGAGAATTTTCAGGAAAACGATTTATACATTCCCATTGTCGTTTTGGAAGAACTGGATAAATTCAAGAAAGGTTCGGAGCAAATCAACTACAACGCAAGGGAATTTGTCCGCCAACTCGATGCCCTGGCTGACAATGATATGTTTAAGAAAGGGGCTGATCTGGGGACCGGTCTTGGGAAGTTATTCATTATGGCCACTGACCATATCGAACCGGAAGTTTCGGAGGTTTTTCAGGAACGTATTCCCGACCATAAAATTCTTTCGGCTGCGATCCAACTTATCAAAGGAAAAAAATCCACGCACACGATACTCATTACCAAAGATATCAATCTGCGGATGAAGGCCCGTGCACTAGGAATTCCTACCGAAGACTATATTAATGATAAAGTTACCAATGTCGATATTTTTGAACGGGAAGAACAGACCTTCACCAACGTGAATCCCGATTTAATTGATAAAATATACCAGTCAAAAGAGGGTGTTCCCGTTTCGGAATTTGAATTTGCCAACTTTATACAACCCAATGAATGCTTTATCCTGCAAAGTATTCGCTCCTCTGTTCTGGCCCGCTACAATCCATTCAGCCGGATGATTAAAAAGGTAGTTAAGGAAAAAAACTATGGAATCGAACCCCGTAATGCAGAACAAAGTTTCGCTTTTGAAGTCCTTAACGACCCAGATATTAAGCTTGTGGCATTAACCGGTAAAGCTGGAACGGGTAAAACCCTGCTAGCACTGGCTGCAGCACTGAAACAACATCAGGACTACAAACAAATTCTATTAGCACGCCCTATCGTTTCGCTGGCAAATAAAGACATTGGCTTTCTTCCCGGAGATGAAAAACAGAAGGTAGCACCATATATGCAACCTTTATTTGATAATCTGGCAGTCATCAAACACCAGTTTCATCCATCTTCGGCCGATTTCAAACTACTGGAAGACCTGCAAAGCAGCCAACAACTGGTAATCGAAGCATTGGCGTTTATTCGCGGGAGGAGCCTGAGCGAAACTTACTTCATTATTGATGAAGCGCAGAATCTGACCCCGCATGAAGTCAAAACGATTATCACCCGGGCCGGCGAAGGGACTAAAATGGTACTGACAGGTGATATTCAGCAAATTGACTCCCCCTATCTGGATGCGGAGTCAAACGGACTGGCCTATATGATTGACAAGATGAAAGGACAGGACCTCTTTGCCCATGTGAACTTATTGAAAGGAGAACGAAGTAAGTTGTCCGAATTGGCTAGCAATTTGCTTTAGAAAGGATCGAATGGACATAAGCAGGCCTGAAATTTGATATTTGTAAATAGCCTGATCATAGAAACGCCCCGGAAGAAGACCTTTCGGGGCGTTTTCTTCTATTAACTCTCAATACCGACCCGTGCCGGAACGCCTTGTTCCATCGGGTGCTTAATGCACTTCATTTCCGTCACCAGATCGGCGATATCGATCAACCAATCCGGAGCGTTGCGACCAGTCATCACGATCTCCAGTCCCAATGGTTTGTTTTTGAGGAAACGAATCACATCCTCCTTCGCTACATAGCCTTTGACAATGCAGTGGATGAATTCATCCAGGATCAGGATGTCGCATTGGTTGGATTGAGCAATTCTGACTGCCGTCTTAAAGCCTTCTTTGGTTTCCAGATCAAGGGCTGCAAGCTCTTCGTCATTCATCTCCCAGGTAAATTTCTGGTTGGTGTTTACCCGTTGGAAATGGATGTTGGGAATCTCCTTGATAGAGAATAGTTCGCCTGTCATATCAGTCTTGAGAAACTGCACGATTGCAACCTTGAAATCACGACCTGCAGCGCGGATGGCGAGGCCGAATGCAGCGGTGGTTTTACCTTTACCATCGCCGGTGTATAGTTGAATTAGTCCTTCCATGTTTTAAGGATTGAGGGATTGAATAATTGAGGGAATGAGGGATTGCTAATCTATTCGCCTAAGGAGTTCCGACTTATCGCTTCAACAATCTCATTATATCCCGAATAAACCGCTGGATATTGCAATGCCGGGCGTCGTATTACAACAGCAGTGATGCCGGCTTGTTCAGCTGCTTCGAGCTTTTCGGGGAAACCGCCTTCGTAACCACTATCTTTAGTGACAAGGTAAGAGATCAAATACTGGCGAATAGTGGCCACATTGAACTCCGTGGAAAAGGGTCCGATAGCCGCAAGGATATGCGACGGAGCAATGCCTGCCTTGCTGCAAGCTTCCAGTCCTGCCGGAACGGGAAGTACGCGGGGATACAACCGATCTGCACCCAACGGTGCAAAGTCCGTCAGGTTTTTGGAGCCGGTGGTCAGCAACACATTCCCGGGCTTATCCATCAGGTATTGGCAGGCATCGGAATACGAATCGACATAAACGGCATTTGCCGAAACCTCGTTGGTCTCCCGCTCGAAGCGGAGATAGGGCAACCCGGTCTGTTTTGCCACCGTTATTGCATTTTCCGAAACGACATAGGCAAATGGGTGGCTGGCATCGACAATGATCGAGACCGATTTCTCATGAATGAGTGCCGCCATATCGTCCAGTGTCAATGCCCCTCTGCGCACCTCCACCCCGTAGTACTGGAAAAGCATTTCGCCATAACGAGTAGTGACAGTCGCCAGCACTGGTAAACCCTTATCGGTTATGCGCAGAGCTAGTTCGATCGCATTTGAAGTCCCGCCTATCAGCCAGATCATATCTTGTAACCGCGAGGGGTGATCATTCGACCATTATGCACAAAGGTCTGCGAGTTTCCGACGATCAGTGTCGTGGTCATATCGATATGATGGGTAAGCATTTCACCGAGTGTGGTGATCGTCACCTGTTGCTCTTCGCGCATGGCATCGCGCACGATGGCAACGGGAGTCTCCGGTTTGCGATGGCGCAGTACGATATCACGGAAAATGCCGATCTGCTCTACACGCTCCTTGCTTTTAGGGTTGTAAAGGGAAATGACAAAATCACCCTCGGCCGCCTTGTCGATGCGGTGGGTAATCATCTCCCACGGAGTCATCAGGTCGCTGAGGCTGATCACGGCGAAGTCGTTCATCAGCGGCGCTCCGGCCAACGATGCCGACGATAGCGCAGAGGTGATGCCCGGCACTACTTCCACATCGATATCATCGCCGCTTTGTGCCAACATCTCCAGCAAAATGCCCGCCATACCATACACTCCTGCATCGCCGCTACTGATGAGGCCGACCACGTTGCCCTCTTTTGCCAGATTGATGACTTCGCCACAACGGTCCACCTCTTTGCGCATTCCCGATGACACGACGGTTTTCTCGTCAAGCAATGATTGGATAAGATTGATGTAGGTCTTGTAACCTACTACGATATTACACGCTTTGACTGCGTTGATGGCACGCTGGCTCATGTATTCGATAGAGCCGGGACCTGTGCCGATGATGAATATTTTTGATTGCATAGATTTTAATACGAAGACGTAGAGACACAATGGCCTTTCCGCTTCTTTTCTATTAATGGATTACTTATTTCGATTGAACTTCTTTATTCAAATCCGGACAATGTCCCGATTGGCGTGGGGAGCATTTCACTGTTCCCGTAAGGGGAGCTTCACTATGAGCATCGGGTGATGAATCACACGCTCGTGTGATTCGCAATCATACGCTCCTGTGATTCATAATCATACGATCGTGTGACTCAGGATCACACGTTCGTATGACTAACTCTCACTCGAGGCTGTGAGACAATCTCACTACCTCGTGTGAGACCTTTCAGTATTATCGTCTCTTACGAAGACCTCCTTTAATTGAAGACCTCATACAATGCTAATGTGACTCCGTTGGCTGACTGTTTTCGCAACAGAAAGTCGCCCTTGCACCCACCGACGATGCATGCAGCCGGTTCGCACACTCCTCCTACACCGACGGCGCTCTGCACAAACTCCGAACGGGTGAAATCCGTTTCCAGCGCATTGATCTGCTCCTTGGACACAAAGGATAACGGCAGATTCCAGTGACGGGCCGCTTCGAGCAACCCCTCTTCGTTCTGCTTCAGGTCAATGCTGGCCAGCGAATGAATGCAGCGGAAATCAAGTCCCAGCTTCTCCAGTTCATTTTCCACAAATGCAATGATCGTCTCCGCCGGAACACCTCTTCGACAACCGATTCCGGCCACCACGTTGGAAGCCAGCAGGCGGGCAAAAGGAAGTCCGCTTCTCACCTCTTTTTTATGGGTAATATAAATGAGTCCGTCTGCTTCATCGGGCGCATCATAACCGGACAAAGCCAGCGAAGTCTCATTGACCAAAGCCAGCTTGCGGCCATTGACCAGCATAGCAGTCAGGCGTTTCACCTCATTGAATGAGGTAATCATCAGCCCGTGCTGTTTGGCAAACATATCCACCGAAAGCAGTCCCTGCACATCGGTCGCGGTGGTGATCACCGGGATGGCATTAACCTTTTCGGCAAGGATATGGGTCAGTTCGTTGGCGCCGCCCAGATGTCCCGACAACAGGCTGATGGCAAACGTGCCCTTTTCGTCCATCACCACCACACCCGGATCGGTCGATTTGTGTTGCAACCACTGGGCAATACAACGCACCGCGATCCCGGTCGCCATTACAAAGACCAGCGAATCGAATTGTTGAAACAGCTCTCCGGTAAAGCTTTTCAAATCGCCCTCGATCACCTCTCCCTCCGTGTAATCCAGTTGCTTATGGGCAAATATTTTACTGTCGGGGAAATGGGGCTGAATGCGTTTGGCCAGTTCCAATGCGTTGTGGGTGACGACGACAATGGCTATCATTCCTGGATTCCTTTTCTGTATTCGTGAGTAAATGTGGCGTCGTAAAGCTTCGAATAATTGTACTCTTCTCCAAGGAAACGACCTACGAGAATCATCGCAGTCTTGCGGATGCCCGCTTCTTCAATCTTTCCGGCAATGTCAGCCAAAGTACCGCGCACGATGCGCTGCTCCGGCCAGGTAGCTTTTTCCACCACCGCTACGGGAGTGTTGGCAGGATAATGCGTCATCAAGCGCTCGCAAAGGCTGCCCATCATTTGTACCGATAAGAAAATAGCCATCGAGGTCTGGTGCGATGCCAGCAGTTCGATCTGCTCCAGATCGGGGACAGGAGTACGTCCCTCGAAGCGGGTACAGATCACGGTCTGCGAAATCTCCGGCACAGTAAATTCCTTGCCTAACGCAGCTGCCGAAGCCACAAACGAACTTACACCGGGGATCACTTCGTAAGTCACGCCCTGTGGCTCGATCACCTCGATCTGCTCACGGATGGAGCCATAAATCGAAGGATCACCGGTATGAACGCGCGCCAGCATCAGACCTTTCTCAGAGGCTTCGATCATCAGGTCGGTGATCTCCTGCAAGTTCATGCCGGCACTGTTGTAAACACGGGCTTCCGGTTTACGGTGTGCAATCACCTCGGGATTCACCAGCGAACCGGCGTAGATGATGATATCGGCTTCACCGATCACGCGGTGGCCTTTGAGTGTGAGCAGTTCGGGATCGCCCGGCCCTGCTCCGATGAAATAGACGGTTGGTGTCATATTTTATAAATTATGGGATGCCGACATTGCGACAGGGGGTACCGACGTAGCGGTACCCTTACGTTTAAGGATTACGGTTGAGAAGTAGTGCACTCCATTTTCAAGATCATTGTGGTCAAAAGACACGACTTCAGAAGGCTTACCAGCATTGGTCACCATACAGAAATCCCAATCGGGAGTTTCGCTCAGCAACTTGTGCAACAAGGGTGCATAAGCAGAGACTTTCATCAGCACCAGCGTACTGAAGGTCTGGTAGGTCTGCCAGTTCTCTTCGTCGATAGCGCATACGACAGCCATATTCTCATCACCCTTCACCAGCGGCAGATTAAGCATGTTGCTAATCGCAGTGAAAGAATAGACGCCGGGGATGGAGACGGGGGTCACGCCATCCTGCTGCAAATATTCCAACAGATAGAGATATGTACTGTAAAGCATCGGATCGCCCAGAGTAAGGAAAGCTACGTGCTTGCCCTGATTGAGTTGCTCGGCTACGCGGTGAGCGTTGTTGCGACGGAATTGTTCCCGTTGCGCCACATCGCGTATCATCGGGAATTCGAGCGAAAGTATCTCCACATTCTCTTTCAGGTGCGGACGGGCAATGTCGTAAGCGGTACTACCCGCTTCACGGGAGCTTTCCGGCACGGCGATGATGTCGGCCTGTGCCAGCGCCTTTACGGCTTTGAGGGTGAGCAGGTCGCAGTCGCCCGGGCCTACTCCTATTCCATAAAATGTTCCTTGCATGGGTATGTTGTTTCTTATTTCTTTCTCGCTACTAAAATAAACACCGGAGTCAGTGACTTCATCATCGAATAACGTCCAACCGCTTCGAAACGGGTAACCGTT
>JAUZOF010000289.1 GCA_030706585.1 Bacteroidota bacterium | reverse complement strand
GGCTGCGCCCCCCTTTGTTTTTTTCTCCGTTGGGGATTGCAGGAGAGGCGGCTCCGTCACTACCGGTGTTGGATGGGTATCGGATACAACTGATATTTCGTTGGGTGTGTGGATAGTTTTGTTTATAGGGTTTGTATTGTTTATATAGTTTATAGAAGGTACTAACGCCTGTTCATCGCCTGTTCCGATAATAGTACGGGATAGGTCTGACACCGGTTCAGCAGCTGTTTCATTTTTAGTACGGTCAGAGAGGGGACGCAATTTAACCCCTGCCTGAA
Source organism: Bacteroidota bacterium (assembly GCA_030706585.1). Taxonomy (GTDB): domain Bacteria; phylum Bacteroidota; class Bacteroidia; order Bacteroidales; family UBA7332; genus CAXXIC01. The sequence goes on along the minus strand of JAUZOF010000289.1, from coordinate 5,660 downwards.
AACCGCGCATGGTAACGAAGCTTCCTTTGAACGCATTATTGGAAGGTTCATACACAATGTAACCATAGGCATGCAGATCGTTGATGCACTTGTGGTAGGTCGCTTTGGCACTGATCTTACTGATTTTCATCAGATCCTGCCGGCAGATGGATATGGGATTGCCGAAATGGTTGACATTCCAAAACTGGAAAAGGGCCATATACAGACTTACATGGGTCGGATTGAGCCTGTTGTCTGAAGAGATACGATGGAAAAAACCGGTGAGATGATGGATGTAGTTCATTGTTTTCGAATAATGAATGAATAATTAAGAATGAAGACCCCCTCCTTAGTTCACAATAGGTCCAGGTCACAGACCTGAACCAAAAGTTACAACTAACACCTAAGAGTGGGGATTAATCCGGCAAGCGGCCTGGAGCCGCTGTCCGGGGTGAGGTGCAAGCGATCAGCGGCTTCAGGCCGCTTGACGCGTAACAGAACACATGGGGATAAGAAAAGAGTTAAGGTACAGAGTTGGAGTCATAGAAATCCAGCACACGAGAGATCCAGCCGAAGAGGTATTTTTTGTTAGCGGGGCGCTTTTTGATGATGGAGATGTAATAGTCGATTTTAGCGAGGGTAAAGGCAATCCGGAATTGAGCCGGAGGAGAGGCGTTCAGTTTTTCGAGAGTCTTTTCACCGATGACACCATCAGCAACGGTTCCGGCCACCCATTGGGCCAGCCGGACACTGGTTTTGACTCCGGCATTGACTCCGAAATCAAAAATGGAATCTGCGACTGATTGATCCCTGATCTGTTCCCCATGAAGCGGATCCCAGAAAGATATCCGGTAGAATTGTTCGACTTCAGCCTGTAACCGGGAATCATTGTTGAGAGAGGTCAGGAAACCGGCCTTCAGTTTGTACCGGTCGATCATTGCCCAACCCGCCCATTCGTCGTGCCGGGTTCGGGAAATACCCTTGTAGGTTTCACCTCCCTGATCGTCAGGATCGTTACTGTAACCACCTTCGTGTACCAGCGTTCTTTGCAACGCGATTTTAAATTCTGCCATTGGATTGGTTTTTAGAAGAAGCCGTCCAAAAAAGTCAGTACCATATTCTAAACGCTAAGAGGCTAAGTCGCAAAGGTATTATATTCAAAAAGTTTATTTCTTCGCGCTTTGGCATCTTCGCGTTCAGGCTGCACTTTTGGGACATATTCTTTGTTTCCGGCAAAATTGGCAGAAATAAACGGAATGGATTCCCAAGGTGATCCAAGTTGGAAAGCAGATTTTTTGATATGGGATTATCACAGAGATACACAGAGAACCACAGAGTAAATCAAGAGAATTAAAGGATTTAAGGAAATGAATGAAGTGGGTCATCCAATTAACACATTCTCAAATTTACAAATCTACTAGTTTTCATTCTCTGTGGTCCTCTGTGTAAAAAACTCTGTGGCTCTCTGTGATACAAATTTTTATTTTCATATGTGACAGCGACAAGCTGTCCTGATTATCGACACGGGTTACGCTTTCGCTAAACCCGCGCCGCGCCAAGAGGGGGAATAAGAATGGAACGCGGATAAACGCTGATATAGCGGATTTAAAACGGATTTTAATTTCGACAAGTCGAAATGGTTTTCAAAAACCTATGCGTTATCAGTCATGTTTACATGACTTAAATCTGTTTTCAATCCGTTCAAATGTAATCTGTTTATATCCGCTTAATCCGTAAAATCCGCGTTCTATTCTTTTTTACAAATACGACATTCTATTTTGGCCTTTACCTACTGATATGAAGAATGGAACGCGGATAAACGCTGATATAGCGGATTTAAAACGGATTTTAATTTCGACAAGTGCGGTTTTAACCGCGATAATATTGGGGGAGAATCAGCGGTTAAATCCCGATAGCTATCGAGGACGCTACACCCATAATGGACTGCTATAAATGAAAGTTTATTCGTTACTCTTTCATCGAATCAGCAGAGTAACTGCAAGTAACTTCGAATACACCCCAAAGCCTCTCCATTTCATGAAACCACCGGTCGCTAAAGTTTCTCTTCCAGTACCCGAAGTAAAGACGTTTTGAGAGAATCCAGAAATTGGGTCGGATTGTTACGCTTTTTAATATCCATGAAAGTACGGTAAGTGCCATTGATCCGATAACTGAATATTTGTTCAAAATAGGCAACAATCTCACTAATATCACATTTTCCATGGTTAAATGCTCCGGCAGCGAAGAGCGCATAAGCCACTTCGACTAAAGCCACTTTACTCACCGTCCATACCAGTTTCTTACAACCGGCACTTCCGGATTGTCCCCAGTTGGGATTGGTCTCGCGGATAGTAAGCATTTCAATTTCATTTTTGAGGTAGATCTCCAGCCGGTCATTGGCTTTGATCTGCGCCACGATAAGATCATGAGACGTTGAAAAATCCGGATCCAGGTAGTAGCTCAGATTATCCGGCGAGTGAAAATAATTTTCTTTCCCCCGTACAAAGTATTTATCGTCCAGAAAAATGGAATTCATCCTGTAATAGTGATAAAAATCAGCATGGTTATTGAAGAAATAAGTGAGCGATTCAAGATGTTGCAGATAATAGGCTTTTTGTTTTTCGAAACTACCCATGGGGCGCCGGCTCTCAATTTCATGAAATTTCAGGTGATAAAGAAGCTTACCAACGATCTCCGGTTTATGGTACTTGAAGAAAAGGATCTCTTCCTGTTCATCTTTAAAGGGATGCTCTGAGATATATTTCTTTAGCTGTGGGAGTGCGTTCTTTATAATACCAATCGATTCCTGTGATTTTTTAATACCGTCCTCTTCTTTCAGGTCTATTTCCTGCAATTGTTTGTCCAGATTTTTATGGAGTTTAGTTACGTATGGAACCATAGATCAAGAATTAAAAAAGTACATATACTGCTAATATACACCCAACAAACATGATTAAATATTACACCAACATTAACCTATAAACACATCTGGAATGTGCGGGTAAAATTATAATTATTTCAAACATTGGATGTTAAAAACCTATTACAGTTATAAGCAAAAAACAGGGTATAATGCATATTCAGCCTGATACAGGTTTGTGCGCAGCGGGGAACCTGATACAATCAGCATCAGTTTTCAAACTGACAGAATCGTTAAAGTGTAGTTTGATTATCAGACATTTCTTTCTGTTGGCAGTTAGAAACTGATTTAATTTTAGGTTTAGGTCGCAGACTCATAACCAGAAGTACGACTCATTCTTGCGACAAGAGAGAGTTCAGTTTTAAGCTGAAAGCAGTGTAGATGGAGATGAGATAAGTAATAGGAAATAAATTTGTCGTATAATTATATCAAAATGAATAAGAATGGAACGCGGAGAAACGCTGATATAGCGGATTTAAATCGGATTTATATTTCGACAAGTCGAAATGATTTTCAATAGCCTATGAATTATCAGTCATGTTTACATGACTTAAATCTGTTTTCAATCCGCTAAAATGTCATCTGTTTATATCCGCTTAATCCGTAAAATCCGCGTTCTATTCTTTTTTTCACAAATACGACATTCTATTTTGGTCTTCACTTAAGTAGTTATTGCGGACTAAAAAACAGTACAGTGAGGAGATGAAAATGGCAGATAGCTAACGAAGATTGGCTGAGCTATCTGTTATCCGGCAATGAAAGGGTGTACCTGATCGGCTTTGAGGCCGGTGTACTGGCAAAACTCTTCGATGCTGACGAACTGATGTTCCTGCTTCCGGTAGTGCGCTTTGATCTGGGCAATCAACATCCGTCCGTAACGTTCGCTCTTGCCGGTTATGCGCTGTACATCTTTCGGATATATGCAAATGCGTTTTACTTCCATCGTTTCATGATTTTACAACACAAATTTACGACAATTTCTTCAAGTAAAAACGCACAAAACGGCAAAAACGGCAAGGACCTGCACAGCCGGAAGTGGCTGGTATACAACCCATAAATTGCCTATATACATTTGTAGCGTCAAATTTAAAAACCAATAATTATGGCACTACAAAAAAGTTTATTGAAGTTACAGGGAACGATTGGTGGAATTACGTTCTACAAATCGAAAGATGGTTACATGGCGAAGGAAAAAGGCGGCGTTGATGCATCCCGCATAGCGAACGATCCGGCATTTGCCAGAACCAGGGAAAATGGTGATGAATTTTCCAATGCGGCTTCTGCCGGGAAACTGCTTCGCGATGCAGTCCGCGTATTGGGTAATGATGCATCCGACGGGCGGGTGACATCGAGGATGACACAGATCATGACCCAAATCAGAGCACTGGACGATGTGAATGCCCGGGGAAAACGATGTGTGGCAGTCGGTATCGGAAAAGAGGGTGCATATCCTTTGCTGAAAGGATTTGACTTCAATTCCAATGCCGTTCTGAGCGCAGTATTGTTTAAATCATTCCGGGTAAACACCGAAACCGGTGAAATCTCTATGGACTCCTTCTTCCCACAAAAAGAGCTCGCTCTTCCGGATGGTGCGACTCACATTATCTTCAGAAGTGGTCTTGCGAGTGTGAACTTTGAAACCGGAGAATCTGAGATGATCGTATCGGACCCCGTTCGCCTGGCCATCGATGCTCCTGCTCAGGCTGTCTCTCTGTTACCGGCAAAAGCGCCTGCTGTAGCCGGTGTTCATTTCCATCTGCTCTCCATCGACTATGTACAGTCGGTGAACAATCTGGATTATTCGTTGAAAAACAACGCATTCAATGTGTTGTCCATTGTAGAAATGACCACCCCGGCAGCTGAGTAAGAGTATGACAAGTAAAAGAAAACCTGTAACCGGCAACCCGGATGAGATGAGCGTTGCCGAACGTGTGAAAGCCCCTACACCGAAGTTCTTCAAAAGCCTGCGCACAATCGGGATCGTGCTCGCTACTGTCGGTGGGACTATCCTGGCCGCTCCTGTGGCTTTGCCGGCAGCTTTAGTTACTGTAGCGGGATATGCAGCCCTGGCCGGAGGTGTAATGTCGGCGGTGAGTCAGACTGCGGTGGATAACAAAGCTGCTAACACGACAGAAGATGGAAATCGTTGAAACATCGGCCAACGGAAATGTGTATGCCGGGACTTTCGGTGGTTTGTTACTGACGGTATTCAGTAATCTGTTTGTCGAAGATATGATGCGAACGATCATTCTGGCTGTGATAGGTGCCGTTGTGAGTTTTGTGGTATCACTGACATTAAAGGAGCTGATCCGGTGGTTTAAACGTTGACAAACTACTAATTACTTATTTAAAGAGGCGTTCTCACTAGAAAGAGAACGGCCTCTTTATTTACAAATAACCATTACTTCGGCAACACCTTAACCGCATTTTTCAACAAGAAATCTACATTCTTCGCAACGGCGGTAGCGGTAAAAGTAGCGCCGGTATGAGCATCTACCTGTACCTTTGAAGCCTCTTTCAGTTTCTTACCCACCCAAAGGTTGAAAAATCCCAGATTCTCAAGCTTTGTTACAAATCGCGGAGTTTCCCAATTGGAAAGAATGGCTGTTTTCTTAATCTCCCATTTCTTATCGGTGATTACCATGACAGGCGTTACATCATTATACCCTTTTATATCCTGGCAAAAAGAGCTGCTGGTCATCGCAAATCCCAATGTCTTGTCTTTGGCATCCACAATTTTAAACCAGAAGTCGTTTACCTT
>JAUZOF010000288.1 GCA_030706585.1 Bacteroidota bacterium | reverse complement strand
TCATGTTAGCAGCGGTAAGTTTGGCTTTCTTTTTGAATGTATTACCCCTGAAATGAAAATCTTAAGCGATAGTTCGTGGAAAGTAAAAAAGCATCCAGCTTATGAAACCTGTCCTGCACCCTTTCCAAATTTTCGTTTATCCGAATCTAGCATCAGGTTTAATGCCAGAAATGATATTGGCAGTTGGAACGCAAATGATTATTCTGTTCTCAATTGGGAGAATGCTAAAACTCTGGGATTACCTCCGGTAGCACCTTGGAACAATCTTATACTTCGTCAGATACCTCAATGGAAAGACTTTAAATTAAAATCTTATATAGACGCTCCCTTATCCCCTTTGTATGTTGAAAGGGACACTATAATTACCTGCACATTACCATATAATGCACAAATAACCCCCTATATTGAGATTGATGCAAAACAAGATAATCAGTTAGTTGAAATAAAAACTGATAACATTAAGGGTGGTGGAGAACCCAATGTATATGCCCAATATTTAAGTCGTAAAGGAGTTCAGCAATATGAAAGCTATGGTTGGATGAATGGTCACAAAGTAATGTATAAAATTCCGGCAGGAGTAAAAGTTTTAAGCCTCAAATATCGCGAAACGGGTTATGATACTGAATTCTCCGGAAGCTTTAAAAGCTCTGATGAATTTTTGAATCATATTTGGCAAAAATCGTTGAGAACATTGTACATTACAATGCGTGATAACTATATGGATTGTCCGGATCGTGAACGAGCACAATGGTGGGGAGATGAAGTAAATGAGTCTGGTGAAGCGTTCTATGCGCTTGACACAAAAAGTCATTTGCTGTTTAAAAAAGGGATGTACGAACTGATAAATTGGCAAAGGCAAGATAGCAGTTTATTCTCGCCTATACCAGCAGGTAACTGGGATAAAGAATTATCAATACAAATGCTAACCAGTGTTGGATACTATGGCTTCTGGAATTATTATTTAAACACCGGCGATTTGAAACCGATTTCCGATTTATATAATGGAGTTAGAAAGTATTTGAAAATCTGGAAATTCAATACAGATGGTACGGTAAAGGTTCGGATAGGTGGATGGTTTTGGGGAGATTGGGGAGATAATATCGACAACGATTTGATCACAAACTGCTTTTATTATCTGGCTCTCAAAGGAGCTGCCAATATGGCGGATGCGCTACATTTAGACAAAGATGCTTCCGAATACAGAGAGTCGATGGCTAAAATCAAGAAAGCTTTTAATTCAACTTTCTGGACAGGCTCGGCGTATCGTTACACCAATTATAAAGGAAAAACAGACGATAGATGTCAGGCTCTCGCAGTAGTATCAGGAATTGCAGAAAAAGAAAAATATCCTGCGCTTCTTGAAGTGTTTAAAACAGAAGAGCATGCAAGTCCATACATGGAAAAATATGTATTAGAAGCTCTATTTCAAATGGATTATGTGGATTTTGCCATTGAACGCATGAAAAGACGATTTGGCGACATGGTTAATAATCCTGATTATACTACACTTTTTGAAGGTTGGGGAATAGGGGAAAAAGGTTACGGTGGTGGAACTACCAATCATGCATGGAGTGGTGGTGCATTAACCATTCTGTCACAATATTTGTGTGGCATTGAGCCTCTCGAACCGGGTTATAGTCTTTTCCAAATAATACCCAAGACTGGCTCAATTACAAAAGCAGCTGCTTCTGTTCAATCGGTAAAAGGTGTTATTAAAAGCAGCTTTGAAAGAGAGGGTTCTAAATTTAAACTTGCTGTTACAATTCCGTCAGGTACTGAAGCTATAGTAGGTATTCCTGCCAATGGTATCTCTCAAGTTAAGCTAAATAGTAAGACTGTTTGGGAAAATGGAAAATTGATTAAGAGCAAGTTGATTAAAAAATTTAATGACAATCAAGATGGAACGTTTTTATTTAGAGTTTCGGGAGGTGATTACATATTCGAATCCATAAGTCGAAAATAAAGACGTTTGCTAATACATAGACTTTCGTGCGGTCTGCAAGACCCAGCATGAAAGGCAGGTTGAACTACTCCCCACTGGCGCGGGTTTAGCGAAAGCGTAACCCGCGCCTAAAACTCAGACAGCTTGTAGCTGTCATCTTCGAAAAAGCACAATGCACCTAAGGCTATCCTTTATCTTGTAGCCTATCGGAGTACAGAATTCCTCGAATTCTAAAACAGCTACAAGCTGTTTGGATTTCCAGCACGAGATACGCTTCGCTAATCTCGCGCTAGAGGGGAGAACAGATTCATTGCCGTCCGGCTTCAGCAGACGGATAAGGTTGTTCTTTATCCCATCAGCTTTAGCCAAACAAATCATAGTTTAGCCAACAACACACATCACGTATATTATTGAACCAACACAATGAAGAGAATTCTTATTTCTATTGCAGCATGTTTGCTGTGTCTTTCGGTATTTAGTGAAACAAAGCAATCAAAAGCCGACAGTGCCTCCATCCTCTACAACGCCCATAGCGAAATCAGGCTCAATCTCCTGATGGCGGTAATGGGATACCCGGAAGTAAGTATTGAGCATTATGCCACCAACAACTCTGGTTTTGGATTGGGATTGGCTTTAGCGCTTGAAAAGCCGGAGATCGTGTACAGCAGGCTTATTGCAACTCCATTTTACCGGTTTTATTTCGGCTCAAAGAGAGCGTCAGGCCTCTTTATTGAATGTTTCGGGATGATGACTGTAGCCGAAATTGAAGGTGGGTATTCGGGAAGTTTTTATTCATCTTATTATTATAGGCAGCCTTCAAAAGAAGTCGATTTAGGATTCGGAGCATCGCTCGGTTATAAATTACTTACCAAAAGCGGCCTTACCGGTAACCTTACTTTGGGAGTAGGACGACTGTATCAAAGTATTGGTACGAGCGCATATCCGCGGATAGAGGTTGCTATCGGTAAGAGATTCTGATCTTTATTGGAAATAAGAGGAGCCAGAGTGTTAGTTCTTACATTTAATCAGTTATCAAAAAGTCATGAAAGTACAATTCAATATTTTGTTGATAATCATTGTCTTATTCGGGTCATGTGCCTCGAAACAAACAAAAGCCAGGGAGGAGCAATCCATGCCATCAGCCGGAAATATAAGTTTGTTTGACTCGAATGATGCAGATTCTTATGTGGGATTTGTTTACAGGTATTACTTTCAAAAAACTGATGAGTTTTATGTTGAGTTATATTTCAAACAAGGAGAAGTGGATGAGGATGAATATTCCAAGATTGCAGGTTCGGTAGATTCTACGATTTTCAAAGACGAAGAAAATCGCAGAAGCAGAGTACCTCTAAAGGTAGCTTACCAGCAGTTTGACTTCCGTGGTATGGAAACATTATCATTGTTTGATAAGAACAACACGTTTCTGACCCAAGCGCACTTTGTTAGGGTAGAGTATCTGGATCAGAATATTTCACCGGTATTTACAGCGGTATATAAAGCAGATAACCCCAGGCTGACGGAAAAGGCTCTATATTGTGTCGGTAATTTGAAAGATAAGTTCGTCACGGAAAATTACATAAGCAATCAAGACTCAGCCCTCACCCAGGAGATTGAACAAAAGTTGGGCTATACTCATAGATATACACTGGAGGGTAAGCATTTTCTTACAAAAGACAATCGTAGTATCTCTGCACTCAATATAGATTCGACTGCCGTGATAGTTGAAAAGAAACATGAGCAACTTGATTGTCTGTATAAGAGTAAAGTCTCGGAGAATATATTTGATATCGTATTCGTGCCGATCATCAGGAATTCACGTCCGGTGATACTGACGAAAAAAGTCGTACCTGATACAGATGTTGTCTGGGATGATCTTCTGATTTTTGATGGTAAACAATACCAGTCATCAGTCAGACAGCGAATAAAGAACTAGAATAAGACGTATGAAACATCGGATTTATCAAATAGACGCATTTACAGACCGTGTTTTTAGCGGAAACCCGGCAGCCGTTTGTCCGCTGGATGAATGGCTAAGTGATGATTTGCTGCAAAAGATAGCGATGGAGAATAACCTGGCTGAAACAGCATTCTACGTCAGGGACGGTAATGAATATCACATCAGGTGGTTTACCCCTAAAACGGAGGTTGACCTTTGCGGACATGCCACACTGGCTGCTGCCTTCGTTCTGTTTCATTGTGAAAACTATACGGAGGAAACAATCCGCTTCTTCTCGCCCCGGAGTGGTAAGTTGACTGTATCCAGACAAGATGATCTTTTGACATTAAACTTCCCAATAGACTGTTTTGAGCAGACTGAGCTGACGGATGATTTGAGACAATGCTTTCACATTTCACCTAAACAAGCCTTCAGGGGTAAAACGGATTATCTGCTCGTGTTTGACACCGAAGAGCAGATATTACGGATAAAGCCGGATTTAGGCCAAATAGCGAAACTGGATGTGCGTGGTGTAATCATTACGGCAAAAGGGGATAATGTGGATTTTGTTTCAAGGTTCTTTGCACCACAATGCGGTATTGATGAAGATCCGGTAACAGGCTCGGCGCATACAACATTGACACCTTATTGGTCAGAGCGGCTAAATAAGACGGAGCTAACAGCCATTCAACTCTCGGAACGGAAAGGGTATTTGCATTGCAGACTTTCAGGCGACCGGGTTGAAATCAGTGGAAATGCAAGATTATATCTGATTGGAGAAATATTCATTGAATAACATTTCCGTCTGCTAAAGGAGTTAAAAACCTAACAGGTTTTCAAAACCTGTTAGGTTTGTTCTCCCCACTGGCGCGGGTTTAGCGAAAGCGTAAACTGTGCCTAAAACTTAGACAGTCTGTAGCTGTCCGCAACTTTCTATAATAATCCGGAGAGAACGAGAAATAAATAGACCTCAAATGAAAACAAAAGAATTTAAACTTAGCAGAGAAGACATAAGGGATATAGTTCCTAATATGGGTGGCTGTTTTGCTACGGATCAAATTACTGTTGACGGATTTAAAGTCGGATATATGTATCGTGAAGAACCTGACGAAGAAACAGATAGTGGTTGGCGCTTTTTCTCAGGCAGAGAAACACAAGAGTATGCTGATAATCCTGATAATATAATGTTTTGCGATGTCAACACTATTGCAAACTACGACAACGCAATTATACCATACTTAGACAGCCCATACGGAAGTGAATTTGAGAGAGTGGATAATACCGATAATTTTGTACGAATATCAGAGTAGATATTCCATTTACATATTCTTATCAGATTGTTAATGTCTTCGTTTGCTTTGGCTAAAGCCGGATTTGTCCTGTTGCTGATCTAACCGTCGGCTTAAGCCGGACGGCAATTAAATATTTCATGATTTATACCCTAAGTACTATGAAAACAACACTGTTTCTTATTCTAACCGGCTTCCTGCTATTAGGACTTCATGATCGGTTAAAAGCTCAGGAACTGACCCGTCAGCAAAAATCAACGATTGAGAAAGAGGTGGATTCTGTTTTTCTTACAATGGTAAAGGCTGCTGAAGATCTGGATTACGATAAAATAAGTAGGGGCGTTGACGACAGGTATAATGCCGGATTTATCGTAAACGGGACATATTATGCCAGGTATGATTCGTTGGTTTCGGTATTAAACAGTAACTTGCGTGTCGGGACAAAACAACGTATTGTCATTCAGAATAAGAAGATTACCGCCCTGTCTGATCGTCTTGTCCTTTTGACGGCATCGGGAGATGCAGATGTTGAGCCAAGCGGCGGGCAACCCTTTCATGTCCGTTTCTTGTGGTCGTTTGTCTATGAGAAAATCAACAACGGGTGGAAAGTAATCCAGTCCCATCAATCGGGAGTACGTTAGCGGATAGAAATAAATAGCCGCTTCCCGTTCAGCTGTTTCTTGATAAACACCTTAGGCAGGATGCCAAACTGCATTTGGTAAAGGCGGAGGGGGAGTGAAGCCCACCAGGACGCAAATCTCAGGAATTCTTGGCCAAGAAAGGTGATGACCT
>JAUZOF010000287.1 GCA_030706585.1 Bacteroidota bacterium | reverse complement strand
GTTGCGTGATGCACTGTTGGCCGGTTCTATCATCAATATTTTCCACAAACACTGCGACCGCGTGAAAATGGCGAACATTGCACAAATGGTGAATGTACTTCAGTCTATCATACTAACTAAGGATGAGAAAATGCTTTTGACTCCGACTTATTACGTCTTTGACATGTACAAAGTGCATCAGGATGCAACTATGCTCCCAATGACGGTTAACTGCGGAACGTACAACCGCATGGACCGCCGACTGAGCAGCATCTCCTCAACAGCATCTATTGACAAAGAGGGTGCCATCCACATCACTTTGGTGAATATTGACCCGGATAACAGTATTGAATTGACCTGTGATGTACGTGGGAGCAAAACATCTAAAATAACTGACGGTCAAATCATCACCGGGAAAGAGGTGCAATCGTATAATACCTTTGACAATCCTAATCAGGTGAAGCTGGATAAATTCAAGGATGCCAGCTATAAAAACGGAACCCTGAAAGTTAAACTCCCGGCTAAGTCACTGGTGACTATCGAATTAAAATAGTAGTGTGTGATATCAATTGTGCTTTCTAAAACAGGGTTAATCCGGATCTTCCGGATGCTCTGTTTTTTTCCAATGAATGCTCTGACACAATCGTACCTAAAATCCAAGGCTATGACAACACCGATTTTCCGAAAAATCCTGACAGGTGGATGCCTGTTGTTTTTTACAACGATGATGACCGCACAGTCATTGCCGAAATCCAATTCCAATCCCTGGAAAGATGACTACCGGGACATCTCGGGAATGGAGTTTTATAAAAACTGGGGAGCCTACAATGTACATGACCCCTCTTGCAAGAAATTCGGCGATACCTACTACATGTATTCCACCGATGCTATCTTCAGGGAAAATAAAAAAGTGGCTGCCGAGAAAAATGTTCCTATCGGGTACATACAGGTACGGACTTCAAAGGATTTGGTTCACTGGAATTTTGAAGGTTGGGCATTTCCCGAAATACCGGCTGAAGCCAGACAATGGGTGCTTGACCATGCCAACGGTCAGGGCGCAACCAACATCTGGGCGCCTTTTATCCTGAAATACAAGGATAAATACCGTCTTTACTATTGTGTATCGGCTTTTGGCCGCCAGACTTCATACATTGGATTCGCAGAATCTAACTCACCGCTTGGCCCGTGGGAACAGAAAGGGGCTGTCGTGAAAACCAACGTGGGTGACCCAATGAATGCCATCGACCCCAGTGTAGTCTCTAATCCGGATAACGGTGAAATGTGGATGCACTACGGCTCATACTTCGGCGGACTCTATGCCGTGCAACTCAATCCCGAAACCGGCAAAACCATGAAGGCGGATGACCTCGGACACAGCATTGCCCGCCGTGCCAATATGAAGAAAGACAACATCGAGGCTCCGGACATTATTTACAATCCGCAGTTTAAGAAGTACTACCTCTTTATGTCATACGACCCGTTGATGACCACCTACAATGTTCGTGTCGGTCGTGCCGATAAACCGGAAGGACCGTTCCTTGATTTCTTCGGAAAAGATCTGCGCGACACGATTAACCACTTCCCTATCCTGACACACCCGTACAAGTTTGAGGATCATCCGGGCTGGGCAGGAGTGGGACACTGTACCGTTTTTCAGGATGAAAAAGGGAACTTCTATATGGCTAACCAGGCACGCCTCTCTCCGGATAATCATCTGATGGACCTACATGTCAGGGAAATGAAATGGACACCCGATGGCTGGCCTGTTGTTTCTCCGGAACGATATACCGGTACCAAACAAACTGCCATCACCCGCAAAGTCATTTCCGGAAACTGGGAGATTATCCGCGTGTATGAATCAAAACACGAGCGTAAGCTGGAAGCCGGACAAATTCTTTGGGGTGAAAATCTCCTGCAACCGGGTGAAGCTGACCTTTCGGTAAAAGTCTTCCTTCAAGCCGACGGCTCCATCAGTGGTAAACTGACCGGAAAATGGTCTTACTTTCCGGCTAAAAACCTGACAATAATAGTGGATAAAGAAACCTTATCCAATCTCATAGTCTTCACCGGACAAGATTGGGAAAACCAAACCGAAACATTACTCTTCACCGGACTCGACAGCAAAGGACGTTCCGTCTGGGGAAAGAAAGTAAAATAAACCGTATGGTTGCTTGATTAAACATAGCTTCGAAGTTTATTCGAACAATTTGATTTTTGTGGAAAGAGAATAGCCCCGGCGTGATGTCGGGGCTATTTATTTATAGCCAAATACCAACCATCCCGCTCTGGCAAACACTATTGCCAGTACCTAAAAGAATAAGTATTTAGATTCTAGAACGAATGGTATGGGTAATATCGTCAATTAGGGAAATATTTCCCTAAGCTTCGTTTAATTTTTTGTTAGATATAATTCTTGTCAAATTAAGCAGCCACGAATCCACGAATAAAAGTTAGACGCACTAAATCTGTTGATTTTCATATTAGAATGAAATCCGAATAACACAAATACTTTTCCAAAATTGGAAAAGAAAAGATACTTTCTTATTCGTGGATTAGTGGCTAAATAATTAAGCCTGTTTCAGCCTAATATTCCACCCATACAAAACGTTATAGAGCCTGTATTTATCTATCAATCAACGATAATTACATTTAAAGCGAAAGAGGTTGCGAAACAAATTATTTGTTTACACGTTTAGTAATCTATTGAATAGATTGTCAATATCATCACATTCCTATCCTACCACATAAAAAGTACGCACATGAAAAAGCCTTTTATCACTTCCAAATGGATTCTTTCCCTAACAAGAATCACCCGCAAAACCAGCTTGTTTATTATCGGACTTGGTGCATTAATCTGGTTTTTAATCCGTGTAATCCCCAAACCTTCACGGGCGACATATCCTTGTCAGCAGGCTGCATTTCCCATAGCAAGTGCTTTTGTCGTTTGGCTAACCGGTACGCTAAGCAGCTTATTTGCACTAAAAAAGCTAAAAAAGGCTTTTGCCGAACATCGATTTGCGACATCAGTGATCGCCGGTGTTTCCATGATTGTACTTATTGGATGGCTGACGGTAATGCCTAACAGTATCCAAAGTGCATTCGGCATAAACACAGCAAATGATACAACCTTTGTTCCCGCAAAGGGATTCGACTGGACTCCCGGAGAATCGAATAAACCGGTTGGCATTGCCCGTGGTATATATCCCGGCAGAGTGGTGATGTCAAAAAATCCGGAAGCTGCTAAATGGGCAGGTAAATGGCGTGATCACAATGACCAATGGTGGTTGGACAAAAACACAGATGTTGAGAAAGTCAGCGAAATGCTATCCGTTAATTTACAGAAACTCACCGGAGCTAAAAATGATCAGGATGCCTGGGAAAAGATTTTCCAATATTACAACAAAAACACCAGAGGGTTGAAAAACAAGGGTTATACACCCAATGAGATCGTAGCCATAAAAATCAATCTCAACAACAGCAGCGGAAACAAATCAGACAACCTGATCGACGCTTCTCCTCAGTCAGTTTTGGCTATGGTTCGCCAACTGGTCAATGAGGCCCATGTACCTCAGGATAAGATCATCGTTTATGATGCCCGCCGCACGATTGCACCGGCCATTTTGACGGAAGTGTGGCGAGAATTTAAAGATGTACGGTTTGTACAGGAACGTGAAGCAGGTGCAGAGCAACCCAATAATCCGGCTTATGGAAATCACCACGGGATCGAAGCTTCCGACTGGCAGGAAGGACTCACTTATTCCGCCGGTAATTTCAGGGAGGCAAAACAGATTCCACGCCAGATCATTGAGGCAACTTACCTGGTAAATCTGGCCATCCTGAAAACACATTCATACCCTTATAACTTTATGGAAGATAGTGGAGATGGTGAAACAGGAATTTCCATGTCAGGTAAAAACCATTTTGGCTCCATCAAAGCACCATGGGAACTGCATGCCATCATAAATCCTCACCGGGAAGCCCGAAAAAACGAATACTCACCTCTGGTGGATATGGCCTCTTCACCTAATCTGGGAGGGAAAACAATACTATTTGTTTTGGATGGGTTGTATAGCGGTCGTAAATGGAAATCATACCCGATTCACTTTCCCAACCCGCCTTTTAATAACAAGGCTACTCCTTACGAAAATCCGGAATGGCCTTCCTGTATGTTGGCTTCATTAGATGAAGTGGCTCTCGAATCAGTCGGACTTGATATTATGTATGCACAGTCAAAAAACAATGTAGAACCTACCTATCACAATGTACCACGCATCATGTTCCGGGCTTGTACCGATGACTTTTTATATGAAATGGCTACCCCGGATAAAGCTCCATCAGGTACTAAGTATATACAGGGAGGTAAACCGGTTAAAAGCCTGGGTGTCCACGAACATTGGGATAATGACCAGTCAATGCGCTATTCCCGTAACCTTGACCCGAAAAAAGGCTCAGGTATCGAATTCATCTATATTCCGTTGGGAAGTTTAGCCCAAAAGAATTAAATCAGTGAAATAAGCCGAAGTATTTCCGTCCAATCATGATTAAGCCTGACATTTCTTGCATCTGTCGGGCTTATTCTTTAAATATCTGACAGACAACGATCCATAGTCCAAACTTTTATCCAATATTTCCTCCGAAAAATATCCAACCAATGAATAATTAGCATATCTTCGTGCTACCTTATCCAAATAAAGTAACACCATGGCTGTAAACAGATTCGGAGTATCATTGGAAAGTGATTTATTGGAAGCGCTCGACGAGTATGTGGCGGCAAATAAATTCCCCAACCGGTCACAGGCAATTCGCTACCTGATAGAAAAGAACGTTGCCGAGCACAAATGGCAATGCAACAACATCGTAGCAGGTGCCATTGCCCTCATATTCAATTTTAGCAAAACCGATTTACAGGCACGCATTACTGAAGTGCAGGCGAAATACCTCGACTGTGTTTTATCTGCACAGCAATTCTTTCTGACGGAGGAAAAAATGCTCGTGGTCATTTCCGTAAAGGGGCCATCCTACAAACTGACCGAGCTGTCTGACACCCTCATCGCACTGAAAGGCATTGAACATGGCAAGCTCATTATGAGCAAAGTGTAACCCTTATTCTTAGCAATCTGGATTTATTTAACCACCTAAAAAACACCTGAGATGAATTCTCAAATCATGATTCTGAGTCTGACAGCGGCATCACTGGGTTTTATCCACACCCTCCTTGGTCCCGACCATTATCTGCCTTTTGTCGTTCTATCAAAAGCCCGGAAGTGGAATTATCCGAAAACGGTATGGATTACCATTTTATGCGGTATCGGCCATGTCGGAAGCTCGGTGTTAATCGGGTTTATCGGAATTGCACTTGGTATAGCAGTATCAAAACTCCAGTATCTTGAATCGGCAAGAGGTAATATCGCCGGATGGCTCTTTATTGTTTTTGGACTTTTATACGGTATTTGGGGATTAAAGCGCAGTCTGCGCGGGCATCAACATACCCACTTTCATTTTCACCGCGGGGGGAAGGGACATTCGCATACGCATGACCATCAATCCGGACATTTGCATCCGCATATCAAACATGCAGAAGGCTCAGACACAGAAATCACTAAATACAAAAACCTTACACCCTGGATTTTATTTACCATCTTCGTCTTTGGCCCCTGCGAGCCGTTGATTCCGTTGGTTATGTTCCCGGCCAGTCAGCACAATATGGCGGGAGTAGTATGGGTAACGTCTGTATTCGGACTAATAACCATTCTTACCATGACGAGTCTGGTGGTACTGATGGCTTTCGGAGTGAAGTTTCTCCATTTTCAGAAGTTGGAAAAATACACTCATGCATTAGCTGGTGCAACTATATTTTTAAGTGGCATGGCCATTCAGTTTTTAGGACTCTGATAAATAACCTACCAATATGACTTTACAAGATAAATACGAACGGCTGAAAGCCATCATCTCCGATGCCGGTAAAGCAGCCGTAGCCTTTTCCGGCGGAGTCGATT
>JAUZOF010000286.1 GCA_030706585.1 Bacteroidota bacterium | reverse complement strand
TGGGCGGCATGGGCGGCATGATGTAATCTGACGCTATTCTATAAAAACTAAACCTCCAGGGTCTTTATGACCCTGGAGGTTTTTTGTTTGTGTTTACTTCTGCTGCTGATTATTTGAAATCTTTCCGCATCGACTTTAACAGGCTTTTTGCTGGCATGTCCGGTACAATGATACGTCTGATACATTGCAGGGGCAGGAGTGTATCACGTTTGGTCGATAAAGAGAAGGAGAGTTTCATGTATTTGCTCATCTTTTCAGCGCTTTCGTGATTATAGACCCCGTTTGGATAGGCAATATATTCAACCGGTTTACCAGTTATCTTTTCCAGTTTCTCTTTGGGCTGGGCAATCTCTTTCTGCCAATCCTCGTCCGTTTTGTATTTGGTTACCATCGTATGATCCCAGGTGTGAAGGCCAACGGTATGACCGGCTTTTGCCAATTGGGCAATCTGTTCTTTGGTCATGTAGTTTTTCTTATCATAGGTGATAGTCATGATAAAGAATACTCCGCGGAATCCGTATTTTTCCAGTGTAGGAGCTGCGATGGCCGAATGTTCCTCACGTGAGTCGTCGAATGTTATCATCACCGGTTTGGTGGGTAGGGATTTGTTGTACACCAGATAGTCATATAATTGTGCCGGAGAGATGGCGTGGTATCCGCTGTCAGCCAATATTTTGATATGAGCCGCAAAAGTGGTGGGGCTGACCGTGTAGTCTCCTTTCTTTCCTTCGGTAATGCGGTGGTAGCACAGTACGGGAATCTCCGGTTTGTCCATTATCTGTGCGACACTGTTTGGAGATGGTTTGCCGGTATCATTACCCTTCTGTTGAGTTTGTTGTGTTGACGCGGATGGTTTATCCTGTTTTGATGTCGCGTTGTTGCAACTTGTCAATGCAATGGTCAGCCAAAGGGCTCCGGCAATCAATAAGATTTGTTTCATGGTTCAATAATTGTCAGTGATTAAAAAGGTATGGTGTCAACGGCTTTTGTGTAGTGTCGTATAATTTCGTTTGAGGGATTGGTAAATTACCTCCTGAATTTTGGTGCGGATACCCATTTTAGCCAGCTTGTTGATGCTGTCGCTGGGATAGGTGCGATTACTCAGGAATACATAGACCAGGTTGTTGACCGGGTCCACCCAACAGCAGGTGCCGGTGTATCCGGTATGACCGTACACAGCAGCCGGAGCCGAAGCGCAACAGGGGCTGTGGTTTGGATTTGTAGTTACCGGTTTGTCAAAACCAAGTCCGCGTCTGCCGCTTGGAGAGGTGGTTGAGGTAAACAGGCGACAGGTTTCTTCACTCAGGTAGCGTTTGCCGTTAATTTCTCCCCGGTTAAGCAGCATCTGATAAACCAAAGCAACATCATGAGAAGTGGAAAATAGCCCGGCATTTCCAGATACACCTCCCAGAATGGCTGCGTCAGGGTCATGTACAAAACCTTGAATCATCCCGTTACGCAGGAAGTCTTTCTTTAATGTCGGGGCAATTTCTTCCCGGTTGTGGCTGTGCAATGGCAGATAGGACATCGACGCCAACTGCATCGGACGGTAAAACTCTGCATTGAGGAAACTGTCCATCGGTATTTTGCAAATGCTTTCCACTATCTCTTTCAATAGGATGAAATTGACGCAACTGTACACGTAGGTTTTGCTTCTGAGCGGAGTCCTGACAATCATCTGCATAGCAGAGTCTCGGACTTTGCCGGTGATAAAGAAGCTGTCTCTCACCTGTAACGGAAATTGAAAAGAGGGTGTTTTAGAGACCCAATCCCCTTTGAACTGGTATTGAGGACCTACTACCTGGTTTATATTCTTTACAGGCGCAATGCCATTATCCTTACCTCCGGCCACAGTGGGGATTTTCCCGTTTCGATCAATAGCCAGACTGTAAAAGGGTAACGATGCGGGTAAGCCCGATTCGTGGAAAAGCAACTCGGTGATGGAAATATTTTCTTTGTTGGTCCCACGGAGGAACGGCAGATATTGGGAGGCTTTATCTGTCAGTTTGATAAGTCCTTTGTCATAGAGTTTTATCAGGGCCAGTAAAGTCCCTGTCGTTTTGGACAAAGAGGCCAGGTCGTAAATGGTATTTGGGGATACCTTTTGATTGCTTTCGTACGTGTAGGTTCCGAAGCATTTATCGTAAACGGTATAGCCATCTTTCAGAATCAAGATCTGGCAGCCCGGATAGGCTTTGGCATTGATGCCATCTTTTACAATAGAGTCAATATGGGATAGCGTGGCAGAACTCATTCCGACCTCTTCTGCAGTAACTGTTTGGAGAGAATGAATTCCCTTCTTGGATGTGTTTTCAGCGATGCAATGACAAGCGGTAGCCCCAGTCAAAGCAAAAGCGAATATGTAAATGGATAGTTTCTTCATACCGGACAAAAATAAGACATTGGTATGATTTTACTGACCACATCAATGTCGGGCTAAATGTAACTATTCTTTCAGTAAAATGATATTAACTCTGTGCCAAAAATAGTTTCAAAACGGAATCTGATCAGAATCTTTTACCGAGGCAAATACCGAGCCGCGGATAGCCATCAACCAATGTTCCGCCAAACAACCGACCGCCGCCCAGGCAGATTTCTCCGATTACTCCATTGCGGTTCAGTAATTTAAAGCCAACAGCAGCGCCACAGCCGAAATTGGTGGCTGAATTATAGCCGCTAACGTACTTCGCATCGTTTGCGTCAAATTCGAAAACTGCTTTTTTCTGTCCTACTATAGCCATATTCCCTTCAATAAAGAATCCTGATCCTTTCTTTTCCCCGAAATAGACACGGTAGTAGGGTAGTGCGATGTTTCGGATTCTGAGAATTCTGGGTTTATCCAGAGACATGGATAAAGCAAGTCCCACTCCCATATTGTCCGTAATAAACCGTTCGTAATTCAACTCTGGTAGTCCTATAATCGCGGAAGCCACATTTAGCCTGGCCTCGTTATTGTCCGGCATTTTTTCTGTTACATTTACCGGGTTTTCACTTTGGCAAAATGCAGTAATACTTATGATTGCCAAAGAGAGACTGATGATTAGTTTCTTCTTCATTGTGTTATGTTTTAGGGGATTGTTTTTGGAATAACAGAATCTTCCTTTAAATATAACAATCGGAGACACGTGAAATGTCCTTGCTAAAGAGAATTTAATATGGATAAAAATAAGACAGGCGAAATCCCGATGGAATTCCGCCTGTCATATATCTGCCGTTTGGTACTTTATTATAAATTCACCACGATGCCGGCATTAAACCAGTGTCCCGGTTGGCGAAGGCCACCCAGGTCGTAGTAGGTGGTGTTGGTGATATTGGCACCTTCTACCTTAAGCGTATAGTTCTTTTCCTGCCAGGTGAGCTTGGCATCGAGGGTTGTGTAAGGCTTATAGGTATATTGTGTGCCTGTAATTTCGGAATAGCTATCGTTTCTGTCCCAAAGTGTTCCAATCACACCTAATGCCAGTTTGCTGGTCAGTGCCAATTGGGTTGAAGCTGTTACCTTATTTTTCAGATAGCTCAGGGCGTATTTGGAGGTCCAGTTTCCTGCCGGGTTGTTGGATTGGAGGTAAGTATAGCTAAGTCTGATGCACTTAACCATTTTGTCAGTAGAATAGGCCGCTGATAATTCAAATCCTTGCATATCCAACTTGTCGTAGTTTACGCTGTACCATTTTTTAGAAGCATCTTTGATAACCCAGTCAATCTGATTTTTGGTAGAACGGGAGAATGCTTTTGCCGAAGCGGAGAAATGATCTTTGTTTACCTCAAAACCAATGTCAAAAGATGTCGCTTTCTCCATTTTTAGATTTGGATCACTGATTTGAGAAGCCGATTGGTAGTACAAATCTGTAAAGGTTGGAAATCGTGTATTATGATTCAGATTTGCATCCAATTTAAACCATGGGAAAAGTTGATATTGAGCATTTGCTCCCCAAAGAAGCTGGTTTTCAAAGGAGGTTGTCAGGTACCCTATATTTCCTTCTGCCTGGAAGTTTTTAATATACATCCTGTGTTTTAGAAATACATTTGTAGTCTCTCTTTTCTTTCCATAAAGATAGATGGCTCCCGGTTCTCCGGTTACAGGAATCTGTTTGCTAAGTTTATCTCCGATATTATTACTGTAAATATGACTGTACATGTAATCAATACCGGCAAATGTTTTACCTAAAGTTGAAATATAAGAGGCGCAAAATGAAGCATTCCAATCATCTGTTGTATGATAGTATATTTTCTTATAGACAGGCATTGAAAATTTATCATAGACTTTCTTGTATGATATGTTTGAGGTGAAAGTCAGATTCTGCATAGACTTGTTCCAGCCAATTGAACTTATATATGATTTAGTTGCTTCACGTTGAAGTGAGTCATACTTAGTATAAAAGCTATTTGCTCCAAATGCCTTTTCTTGATAACCCGCCTGAAGGTCGAAGTTTCCGAATCCGTGGGTGCCTTGTTTCAGATGGATAAATCCGTTTTGGGTATTGAAATCGGTATTGGCAGTGTAACCTTCGGAGCGTTTCAGAGACGCTGCTGCAAATATATTGGTCAATCCCTGATGCAGGTTTCCGTTGAGGCGATACAACTGGTAACCGTATTCACCGGAATTGATTTCGGCTTTGAGGAAGTTGCGCTTCGATGAGCCTGTGATGAGGTTGATAGCTCCGGTCAATGCTCCGGGAGTGGTCAGGCCTTGCAGCAGGTTTACCTGGTCGATGATTTCGATGTCGATAGGAAGTCCGAGGTTCTGGTGTCCGGTGCGGGAATCGGTGAAATTGACACCATTGAGGAAGACTAGGCTTTGGTCGAATGAACCGCCGCGGATAGAGAGGTCGGCTTGTACGCCGCGTACACCACGTTCGCGAATGTCGATGCTGGCCGATTGGCGAAGGGCACTTTCGAGACTGATGACCGGTAATCGGTCTACATCACTTGATTTAATGACCGGTAGGGTGGTATTGAGTCCTTGCAGACTTTCGATTTTGCTGCCCACCACGGTCAGTTCGCTCAATTGCTGCTCACGTCCGGTACGTAAAGAATCTTTGGCGAGGGTATTCTCTGCTTTGGCAGTAGGAACGGCAAGCATTGAAAAACCGGACAATAAAACTCCGATTCTCACCACTTTTCCCATGCTGGCAAATGCCGAGTAATTCTTACGGGACCATTTGTTGAAGCTGATCTGAGCAAAATTTGTACGTTGATTTTGCATGACAAATTGTTTGGTTTGTACTAAATTATCGCTGCAAAGATAAGGCTAAATTGTGAGTTGGATTGGTAGTGAGTAAATAAAACGGGTGGATTGTCGTTGTAATGATATGATAGATAGTTTTATAGCGTTTTTATAGGGCTCTATTTTATAATTGGATTTGAAAGTGGAGAGATTCTCTTTGGTAAAGAATCCTGAACGTGATTTATCTATTTACCCATAATCAAAACTTTCAATTTGGAGAGGTTGCAAGTCCTCTCTTTTTTATGTATGTTTGCATCTCTTTTGCTTCCGAGTGAAGCTGTTATTTTCAAACAATAATCATTCAAGATAAAATCTATTATTATGAGATTTGTAGTTTCAAGCACAGATTTTTTGTCACATTTACAGACGATTGGCCGGGTAATCAGTTCAAAAAACACAATACCCATTCTGGATAGTTTCCTGTTTTCGTTGAATGAAAACCAACTGACCATCACTGCTTCTGATGGTGATACCACTTTGGTGACCACTATGCAGGTAGCTGATGCGGAAGGTAACGGCGTATTTGCCATTTCTGCCAAACTGTTGCTTGATCCGCTGCGCGAACTTCCTGAACAGCCGTTGACGCTTGATATCAACGATGCCAATCTTGAGGTGTTTATCTATTTCCAAAACGGTAAGTATTACCTGATTGTCCAGCACGGTGAGGATTATCCGAAAAGCCCGACTATCAAGGAAGAGCATACTCAGCTTACCATTGAAGCACTGGCATTGGCAATCGGTATCATCAAAACTATTTTTGCAACTGCCG
>JAUZOF010000285.1 GCA_030706585.1 Bacteroidota bacterium | reverse complement strand
TGCCGCTCCGCTGGACTTAATGGATAAAGTGGAAAAGATACTAAGCAAAAACAGCAACGTAAAATACTTTCATAACCTGAAAGTCAGAACTGCCGGAGCCGATACCTTTATCAAATTCAATATTCACCTCGATCCAACCCTTGAATTTCAGCAGGTACACGAAATCTGTGATGAACTGGAGGAAGAAATTAAAAAAAATATTGAACGGTGTGAGGTATTCATTCATGCCGAACCACACCGTAGGAAATAGTTACGGGTAGGGTACGTAGAGACGCGGCAGGCCACGTCTCTACAATTATATCTAATCACAACGATTCCCACAGTTTGACAATCTCATCTCCCAGTGTCTCGCCTTCTGCTGGAAACCCCGTATGAAATCTCTTATCACCGCCTTCAGTCCATGGTCCCGTCTTATTTTCAAATACGATGAAATAAGGCGTAAGGCTGACCACAGTATGCCATACTCCGGCGGGAATCCACACCATTGTTTGTTCTTTATCCGTCATCACGATTACTCTTTCGATTGTCCCCTCTTCATCGAAAAGGACTATCTTGCCTTCTCCTTCAAGTGCAACGAATGATTCTCCTTTCTTGATGAGGTTACCGTCTTCTTTTTCAACCCAATGAATATGAGGACAAACATAACTTCCTTTGGTAAAAACATTGATCATTGAATGTAATTCAGCAGCGTGTGACGAGTGCAGCATTTGCAGGGTACGTTTGCGGACATTAGCATCAGCTTCGGGTTTAAGAGAGGCAAACTCGCGGTTTGACCTTACTATCACATCCTGTGTTGATGGTTTTATGAGGTTTTGCGACATGACGTTGGCGTTTATGTGAGTCGTGTTGGATTTATCTGAATGATCCGGGCAATAATTCTTTTCAAAAAAAAGATTTCGGGTTTCCTTCGGTTATACGAACGAAAAATATTTATATTTGCATTGATAGCAAAATTGCGGCAATAGCTCAGTTGGTAGAGCTTTAGCTTCCCAAGCTGAAGGTCGCGGGTTCGAGTCCCGTTTGCCGCTCATAAAGACAACCGATGGGTTGTCTTTTTTGTTGAGAGTCAGAGAGGAATAGCATAGTGTTTTTTGTTGTTGGAATATTATGGTGATGAAAAAAACATTATTACATCCCTTGTAATATTGTCCGTTTTTAGATCAGCATTTTTCCTCTGATCAGCTTCGTAATCCCCTGCATCCCATCTGCTGAAACCCTGATAATGTAAATGCCCTGCGGGAGATTTAATTTATTCAGGGATATCGTTTCTTTTTGCAGCCCGGCATAGTCATATTGTTTTTCGGCTTTATATAAAACCGTTCCGGATGGATTGCACAATTCGATCTGCGCTTTGCCGGAATTTATAAGGCTGAATATTATCTTCACCTCATCAGTAGCCGGGTTAGGGGATAATGAAAGCGACAATTTGTCTTTACTGTCATCCGCTTTTATTCCCTGGATTCCTGCCGTTACTGACGGAGGTGTCAGGTACCGGTTGAAGAAACTGTAAACAGTCGATAGAGTGGCTCCGGTTTGTGGAACTGCATGACCAGTGCCGTAGTTGACCAGTGTGGCTGTGGGTACGTCAAGTGAATCCAGTTTGGCCTTGAAACGCTTGATTTGATCCTGATAATAAAGAGCATCGTTTGTATTGTAGAAGAAAAGTACCGGAGCTGTAGCAGCCGTTTGTGCCAGATATGCTGACCCCTGAGATTGCCATAGAGCATAATTACTAGCCAAAGGCCCCCAGGCCAAAGGGCAATTGGTCAGAAGATTACCAGCATCACTTTCCGACGCATTGTAAATCTGTGTATAATCAAAAACGCCCGAACCGAGTGCCGCAGCCTGCACATCATCAGAAATACCGGTGTTAAACCCTGCATTCTCAAATTCGGGAACCGTACGGTCTCCGACAGCCATTGATCCGGCTGTTGAACCGCGTGAAAATCCATAGATTCCGATCTTCCCCGAGAGTCCAAGTCCTGCCCCCAATGCGCGAAGGGTACGGACGGCTGATTTCACCTTTCGTGCGGCATCGGGGTTTGTTTCGTATGATCCATACGCTTTATTATTTGTCGCATTAGCCGGTTTTCCGTTTCCCCAGGGGCAATATTTGGGATGGTCGGCCATCGCCCAGGCAATACCATTGGCGGGAGCGCCTTCCAGAAACGAATCCTTAAAACCGGCTAGTGAATTGCCCAGATTTAACCGCTGGTTTTTGTTGGCATCTCCGGGATAGCTATTGGAATATGAGAATGATAGGACGACAGGCACAGTCACGGACGTATTGGCCGGATAAATGATATCCATGCGCAACGAATCTCCGATAGTATAGGTTGATGAATAGTTATAAACGGTGGGGTCATCCACGAAGTAAGGAACATCACGCGAAATCCGGTATCCTTCAAACAACACATACGCTCTGTATTTGGAGCAGTTGGTAAGCCCGCAAAATGATCCGTTGAATATTGCATCATTTATTGCGATAATGTCTGCATTGATGGCCGGTGTAACAGCTTTAGTACTGTTGGCATAGTTTAGTTCAATGACACGGTAACCTTTTGAAAGTAGCCAGGCTACATCTGTAGCATTACTGTTTCCACCGATTTTATGAAAGCCGAGGTTCTCAAGATAGACCACAGTCATGTAATTGCCATTATAATCTTTGGCGGGAGATGGAGATTCCGTTGTGGTGTAAGTGATATTCCCTCCTGTAACGCCACTGGTCCAGTTGCCTGTTGCTGCATAAGAAATGGAATAAATGTTTACCAGAAAAAATAGCAGAAGCATTAATCTTGCTTTTCGGAAAGACACTTTCCCTGTATGCTTTCCGGGTGATTCTATTGTTTTTAAAGAGCAGAAATTAAAGGCTTTGGTAGTGTAGGTTTGCATGATTTTATTTGTTCGGTCAATAGTTTTGCAATATTACGATAATTCCTGAACTGGAAAGGTGAGTCAAATGATTTATATCTAATCAAATTGATGGGATTTTTATGTTGGAAGCATTCGTCGCAGTGCGATAGCCACATATGAGTTATTGCAGATATATAAAATCAATTTTTGTCCGGTCTTTTTCCGGATTAAGGCCGGAATTTGATAATTAGTAGCGGTTTTCCAATAATTCGAAAAGAGAAGAAGGTGATATTTGCTGTAATTTTGATCTGTTAAATCTCACTTTAGACCCAGCGATTTTAATATGAAACAATTCAATAACCAGGTTGCCGATGCCCAGGCAACTACTGTAACGCCTATAAAACCTGAAGACTTTAATCTTGATGAATATGCTGCATATGCGGAGACTCTGAATCAAAAGTGTGCCAAATTCTGGGCTGCTGATTCGGGTGTAGTCGTTTATCGTCGTATGCGTGTGGCAGAGTGTTTTTCGTATGGCTCACGTGATATGAAGCGTTCGCTCGGGAACCAATTGGGCGCCCTGCATAAAAGTATGTTCTACAAGGCTGATGTCCCAAACTTTCTGGAACCGTGGTACGGGATCGGAACCATTGCCAGTGCTTTTGGGGGTGAATACATTTGGGAGGAAGGAAATGCTCCGGCTCTCAAGACATCATTCAACACCATCGACGATGTTCTTGCCTATACTCCAAAGCCGGTGGCGGAAACCGGTATAGGAAGGTATACCCTCGATATGATCGACTATTTTATGGAGAAGACAAAGGGCAAAATTCCTGTTTCGCTCACCGATACACAATCTCCGCTCAATATGGTCGGCCATTTGTTGCCGCTTGACCAGATATTCATGACGATGATCCTTGAACCGGAAAAGGTTGTTCGTCTCTTTGATAAACTAGCCGATCTTTCCATCTCCTTTAATCACGAGCAGGTGAAGCGAATTGGATCTGCGCTGGCCTATCCGGGACATGGATTTGCTTCATCCACTGCATGGAGAGGGTTGGGAATGAGTGATGACAACGCAATTATGATTTCTCCCGAACTTTACAGCGAATTGGCTGCCCCTTCCGTTGAAAAGATATGTGCTCCTTTCGGCGGACCGGTTTTTCACTCATGCGGAAATTGGCGCGGATGGATTGATGCCGTGTTAGGTCTGAAAGGTATTTGTATGGCTGACGGAGCTTTCTCTCCCGAAACAGACCCCGGAGCAATAACCGATCTGGAGGCTTATCATCAGTTTGCCGGAACCGGCGTGGTACTGAATGCCCGAATTGTGGGCGACCTTAAAACGATCGAACAACAAATTCGCCGTTTATGGACACCCGGGATGAAGCTGTCGGTTGTTACTTATTGCGAAACACCAGAGGAACAGGCGAAAGCTTATGATTTGATTCACGAGATTTGTCAATAATCGTTTCGCGATAGTTGCAATGTTATAGTAAAAAACAACCCGACATATCAATATGCCGGGTTGAAAACTATGAATGAGCAGGCCTTTTCAATAAAACAAAGTTGAGAAAGGGTAGCTAAAGTTTAGGTTAAATCATTGTGTGTCAATTAATAATTGACATTGAGTGATAAATCCTTATTTCTCAATTTTAATAGCCTTGATCGTCTTAAAATTCTCTTTTTCTACTGTAATCAGATATATTCCGTTATTTAGAGAAGAGGTACAGATGGGATTGTCACCTCCGTAAAGATTTCCTTCTTGTACGGTCTTTCCCGTACTGTTTCTGATTGTATAAGTTGCATTGTCCATATTGGGGAGCAGGCGCAATGAAATATAGTCTTTGAATGGATTGGGGGAAATTTTAATTTTCTGGTCTTCATTCGATATATTTTCTCCGGTGGAAGCTCCATTCATGTATGCGCTGAAATCAAAGTATTGTAATTTCGCCTTGATCTTGAGGAAAAGATAAGAAACAGATTCATTTGTAATATATCCGGTATTATCACTTTGAAGATGTATTCCTTCGGTTTGACCATTTACCATTGCAGATCCCAGATCAATTAATCTTTTATTTCCACTGAAGAACTGACTGCCTTTGTAATCAAATAAAAGTAAACAATAGCAGGGATATGCACCAGATGTATTATATCCGAGGAGCACGATATTTCCTGTTACGGGAGAGTAGCTGGCATCAGTAATCAAAAAGCCCGAATCATAAGTTTCTTTGGATTGAGCTTGCCAGGTACCGGCATTGGCTGAGAGGGTGTAGTGGCGTGTCATCAGATCATTCCAGTCTTTGCTGAAAATATGTAGTGAATCATGTGCAAAGATCATAGCTTCAGCATCGTAATTTGTCGTATTGGCCGCAACTGGAGTCAGAGACGACTGATCCGCATAGGAAAAATTGATAATTTCCGCAGTTACTGTATCATTTAATGTATTACGAATTTGCTCTTTGCTGATTTTATAAATACGAAGATCACTTCTCGCTCCATTCGCGTTATTCCCGAAATCTCCGATAAACAGATGCGTGTCACTTTGGGTTATTGCTTCCCAGTCGATATTTACAGAATTTTTTACAGTAATAGTCCGTAATATTCTGCCGTTGACAGGACTTATGGAGAAAATCTGGTTGGTATTTCCACTATCGTTGAATGTCCAGTACTGGCCATCAAAAACAACGAGACCGGAGGTTTCCTTTACCGTATCGCTCAGGTTGGTTAATGTTGTGAGAGTATAGCTGGTTTGTGAATAAACACATGATCCGTCATTTTCAGTGGCAAAACTGTTGTAGTTTGTTGCTCTCGGATCAGTACAGCCTTTTGTTTGAGAATGTCCGGCGAAGGAGATTATCGAAAAAGTAATGAAGAGTATTAGTTTTCTCATAGACCCTGCAAATTTAAGCAAGTTTTCTGGGGCTAATATGGCTTTAAACAAATAAAGAACACAGGATGGTTTCAAATAGTTTCATTGAAGAAACTAATTAACATTCTCGATTTGAGCCTGAAAGAGGTTTCTTCAGTTCTGTTTTATTGATTCGGATTGAGTTTTTTGTCATTACAATTAGGGTATATATAAATTGAATCGGTATGTGTAATGTCAGCCGGTATAATCCTGCCCTATAAACATAGGGCACATATAATAAGATCGTGGTTACCGG
>JAUZOF010000284.1 GCA_030706585.1 Bacteroidota bacterium | reverse complement strand
CGATAACCATCGGGACGCGACACCCGTTAGATTATCTCATTTTATCAATTGTCGCAATGCATAGTAGCTTCACTTTTAAATAAATGGAGATGTTGTGCAAAATGAGGACAGCAATGTGATGAAATAATAGTCCAAACGTTGTCCTTTCAGGTTTTGGATAAATAATTATATAGCTGTGGAGCTGCGGGGAGTCGAACCCCGGTCCGGGATATAAATAAAGTAAAAATCAGGTAGAAAAATCGGTGATTTTGTCCGCTCCTTGTCCGCTGCTATTATTATGAGGGGGGAGTTGTCTTAAATCGATACACTGCAAAACTAATATTTATTGAGGATAATCTACAAGGCATAACTTCTAAATGTGATGAATAAAACAATCGAAATGAATGGTTGTATAGGTAATATTTTGATATTTAGTTAGATAAAAATATTGCACCGAGTTGTCCCCTAGATAGCCAGTTTTTAGTGCATATACGCATTGAATTGTCCCCTGAATGGGAGTCTTTGTGTCTGCTACATACTACTATTTTATGATTATGTGTTGTATGCGGTTGATATTCAGTTGTATATGTTCTTTTTTGGTTTGTCTTGTACTCCTTTTGATGAGTAAAATTACGAGTGATTTTCTGTCCTTTTAAATCGAAGTGTGCTTCTCTACATTTGCCTTGTCGTTCGACGAAAGTAACCGACAAAGCGCTTTGTCCATTTTTTAACTGCTTAATCCGTTAAGAAAATGGATACTCCAAGATTTAAAACTGGCTATAAACCTAACGAAATTGCTCATGATTCATTAAAAGAGATGATCACACAATCACTGATGACCGCATTGCCTCAGGCGATAAATGAAATAATAAAATCAAGAACTGATCTGCATGGAGCTATTCGGGGCGCGACTTCAGCTCGCACTCCGAATGATGGAAAGCAAGGTGTCAGTGAGAATGCCGTAGAACTGTTGCTCTTGAAGATTGATGGTCTTTCTACGCATGTAACGCAGTTGACCGATTGTGTAACGAGGTTGAATGACCGGGCTGTCACGAATGATCCTATCTATACGATGGAAGAGTCATTGAAAATACTGGATATATCGTATGATACTTTTCAGAGAAGAGTGAAAGCGGGAAAGCTCAGATGTAAGAAGGACGGGGATAAGGTGTATGTGCGCCAGTCGGATATTGAGGCGTACTGGGCGGAGCTGGAGTATTTGAGGTGAGGTCGATAGTGGTCGATAGAGATAGCGAGTGAGGGCGCGACTTTGAGTCGCACTCTCACTTGTTTTTTAACGCTGACAGGTGCAAGCACGCTGTCAGGTTGTGGTGGGGTGCGAATGGTAGGATGGTTTTTATTTATCGCAGGATGATGGTGAACCGGCAAACCTGACAGCGACGATAGTCCTGTCAGCGTTTAGATTGCAGTATATATTCTTTTGAATGAATCTTTACGAAATTAATATGTAGCATAATACTCCCGGAAAAGAGACTCAACTTTGTGGCGGTACAGATACAACAGCTGGGGGTGATTGTATTGCTAATCTTACATCCTTCTAAAGATGAATATAAGATGACATGTACACTGGAAGAAGTAAAAAACAAACGATGTCATTGTGTGACTAAAACTCTACAAAAACATGACCAAAACTATAAGAAAAGGCTCTTTAATTTTGTAACGAAGTTGACAGAGTGGGCATCGTAAGTTTTTGAACAGATGAAGGAGGTATCGAAACTTTTTATTCAAATGCTAGCTCAATTAAGATATAGGCGGATGAATAGAAAGCGTCAGAGTACTTTTGGCGTATTACTTTATGAAGTAAATAAATTCTGTAGTCACCAAACAAATATAGATTACTACACAGTAGTAAATGAGGCAAAAAGAAGCGACATATAACCCGGATTTGAACCAGCAAATTGGACGATTGAGCAACCAAAATGAGTTGCTGATCCAGCTGGTCAAAGATATGTCTGCGAGGATGGATCGGATGGCTGATTGTATTACACAATTGACAGAAAGAGCCTCTTTGCCTGATCCCATATATACCTTAAAAGAAGCACTACCCAGATTAAAAATGAGCCCGAATACCTTTAGAAAAAAAGAGAAAGCCGGGTTGATCCGGTGCATGCGTGATGGACAGAAAATATTTGTCAGACAATCTGATATTGATCGTTATTGGCACCGTAAAAATGATGTAGATTCATTCTTTCCTGATTAGAAAACTATTATTGATTGATTGTTAAAGATAGATGGCTATTTACTTGTTTGAATTTATAAAAATCGCAACATTTGTATTTCAAAAAGATTTGGTACTGTTAAATAGCACAATTCTATATATTAGGATGGTCTATTTCTATCATAATCGACTGTAAAACAAAAGATACAATTCACAATGAACCCATCAGAACAACAATTTCTCAACGAATTAGATAAGAAACTCTGGACGGCAGCCGATAAACTGCGATCCACACTTTCGGCGGCGGAATATAAACATGCCGTATTGGGTTTAATCTTTTTGAAGTACATCAGCGATGCCTTCGATACCCGAAGAAAGGAGCTGGAGGCTAACTTGCGTAATACTGAGCACGATTATTTTCTTGACCCGGAAGAGTTTGATACACCAGAAGAGTATGAGCAAGAAATACTGAACGAACTCGAAGTAAGGGATTATTATACAGAGAAAAATGTATTCTGGGTACCGGAGCGGGCGCGATGGAAAACACTAAAAGACCTTCATAAAATACCCGTTGGTAATCCGCTGCCCTGGCTAAAGAAAAACAACAAGGGGGAAATGGAGCCCGAAAAGATGAAAGGGGTGGCTTTTCTGATTGACGATGCGTTGGATGCTGTAGAGAAAGATAATGTCAAGCTGAAAGGGATACTGAATAAAACCTATACCCGCCTCAATCTGGATAATGATAAACTGGGCGAACTGATTGACCATATCGGAAGTATACCTTTTGAAAAGAAAGATCTTAATTTAAAATCAAAAGATATACTCGGGCATGTGTACGAATATTTCCTGGGGCAGTTTGCCAGTGCCGAAGGGAAAAAAGGCGGACAGTTCTATACTCCCAAGGCGATTGTATCGCTTATTGTTGAAATGTTGCAACCCTACAAAGGCCGGGTGTATGATCCCGCTATGGGATCGGGTGGATTCTTTGTGCAGAGCGAGAATTTTATCAAGCAACATGCCGGAAAGATTGATGATATTTCGGTGTACGGACAGGAATATAACCACACCACCTGGCAGCTGGCAGCCATGAATATGGCTATACGGGGGATTGATTTCAACTTCGGAGGGCAACCGGCCGATACGCTGAACAACGATCTGCACCCCGACCTGCGTGCCGACTACATTATGGCCAATCCGCCCTTCAATATGAAGGAGTGGTGGACTAAAAAACTGGAAGGGGATGTACGCTGGAAATATGGCACTCCACCGGAAGGCAATGCCAACTTTGCCTGGATGCAACACATGATATACCACCTGAGTCCACTGGGTTCGATGGCCTTGTTATTGGCCAATGGTTCTATGAGTACCAATACCAACAGCGAGGGGGAAATACGTCGTGCCATACTGGAGGCTGACCTGGTGGAGTGTATGGTGGCTTTGCCCGGACAGCTCTTTACTAATACCCAAATACCTGCTTGCATCTGGTTTCTGACCAAGGATAAAACGGCACGCAATGGCAAACGTAAGCGCATCGGAGAGGTACTCTTTATAGATGCCCGCGAAAAAGGGTATATGAAAGACCGCGTATTGCGGGACTTTACCGCCGAAGATATCCAAGAGATAGCCGATACTTTCTATAAATGGCAGGGAGTGGCCAAGGGTTATGAGGATATCGCCGGATTTTGCAAAACCGCTACACTGGATGATATTGCCAAAAATGATTTCGTGTTGACTCCCGGACGCTATGTCGGTGCCGCCGAGCAGGAAGAAGATGATGAACCTTTTGCTGAAAAAATGAACCGATTGACATCAGAACTCAAAAGCTATCTCGAAGAGAGCGCCAGATTAGAAGTTGAAATTAAGAAGCAGTTGGGAGGATTGGGGTATGAATTCTAATTGGAAGGAATTTATATTGGGTGAATCATGTACTAAAATAGGTTCGGGTGCTACACCAACAGGAGGTAAAGAAACATATCTGTCAGAAGGAGAAATAGCATTAATTCGAAGTCAAAATGTTTTAGACTTCGAGTTTAGTAAAGATGGCCTTGCATATATTAATAAAGAACAAGCAAGAAAACTGAATAATGTTGAATTAGAGAAAGATGATGTTCTGATAAACATTACAGGCGATAGTGTTGCTCGTGTCTGTAAAGTACCAGATGTGCTACTTCCGGCAAGAGTTAATCAGCATGTGGCGATACTCCGAACCGATAGAAGGAAGCTTGATTCTGACTTTTTGATGTATTCTTTGCTAATGCAATCTAATAAGAATCTATTACTTGCAATTGCTTCGGCAGGTGGAACAAGGAATGCACTTACCAAAGTAATGTTGGAGAAATTTAAAATTACCGCCCCTAAAGAAGTTACAGACCAAAATAGAATAGCAAACATATTAAAGCAACTTGATTCCCAAATAACAGTAAATAAGAAAATCAATCAAACTCTAGAAACTATAGCCCAAGCCCTCTTTAAATCATGGTTTGTAGATTTCGATCCGGTAAAAGCAAAAATAGCAGCCAAAGAAAAAGGGGGAGATCTGCAACTGGCAGCTATGATGGCTATCAGTGGAAAAACTGCCGAACAAATCGCACAACTCCCTGCGGATAAACGCAAGGAATTAGCCGCAACGGCTGATTTGTTTACAGAAGAGATGGTCGATAGTGAGCTGGGTGAGATTCCGAAGGGGTGGAAAGCGAGTAATCTAACAACTGTTACTACTCAAATTAAAAGAGGAATTACACCCAAATACATTGAAGACGGAGGTGTTATGGTTCTTAATCAAAAGTGTATTAGGAACCATACGATAAACTTTGAATCTGCGAGAAGACATAATAATACATTGAAATCTGTAAATGATAATTGTATTAAAGATGGCGATATCCTGATAAATTCAACAGGTGTAGGCACTTTAGGTCGAGTTGCAATTATTAGAAGGTTATTAGAAAAAACGACTATTGATACGCACGTTACTGTTGTAAGAGCTGATGAAAAAAGAATCAATAAAATATATTTAGGGATTAATCTATTAGGACGAGAGTCTGAAATTGAATCCTTAGCAGAAGGAACAACCGGTCAAACAGAATTGAAAAGAAGTTTATTAGGCGACTTGCCATTGATAATTCCACAAAGAAATATACAAGATATTTTTGCTGGGATATTGACGCCCCAGTTAAAGATGTATGCTGAAAGGGAAAAGGAGAATAACGCTTTAATTCAAATCAGAGATTCTTTATTACCCAAATTACTTTCAGGCGTAGTAAATCCTTAATAAACCTAGACAATGGCTTTTAAAATACAGAATTTAAAAGATATTGAGCCAGTTAGTGCATATTGGAGTAATATACCAGATTGGGCTAATGATGGAAAATGTTTTGATTTTGTACCAGATACAAATTCTGAACGGATTCCGGTTACAAAACTTGAAAGTTGGCGTGACTTTTCAGAACTATTAGAAAGTGAATTCTTTAACAGAAAAGGCTCTCAATATATTTTCAGAGGCCATCGTAGGCACGATTGGGGAATGACACCTACATTAGGGCGGTTGACATCTAATGGCATTGTAACGGATGAAATAGCAAATAATCAATTAAAACTATTCAGACAAGCAATTCGGGGACGAGTTACCGATAATACCCTATTGGTTGATGATGAACAGGCAGATGAATTATGGGCTATTGGTCAGCATTATGGACTAATGACACCACTATTGGACTGGACATATTCTCCTTACGTGGCACTCTTTTTTGCTTTTTCTAAAGAAGACAAAACAGAAGAAGTAGACAATCCATATCGCGCTATATATGTTCTGAATAAAACATTTATTGAGTCGCATGAACTCTGTGATGATATACGTGTAATAGAGCCCCGAAAAGATG
>JAUZOF010000283.1 GCA_030706585.1 Bacteroidota bacterium | reverse complement strand
GCTTACTTCTACCTATTCGTAAGCTTCGATGATGTCGCCCACTTTAAGGTCGTTGTAGTTGTGAATGTTCAAACCACACTCGTAGCCGAATGCCACCTCTTTCACGTCGTCTTTGAAGCGTTTCAATGAACCAAGGTCTCCTGAGTAGATTACGATACCATCGCGGATCAAGCGGATCTTCGAGTTACGTTTGATCTTACCTTCTTTAACCATACATCCGGCAACTGTACCGACTTTGGTGATTTTGAAGGTTTCACGCACTTCGAGCGTAGCAACAGTCTCTTCCACGATATCCGGAGAAAGCATACCTTCCATCGCGGCTTTCACCTCTTCGATGGCTTTGTAGATCACAGAGTACTGACGGATGTCCACACCCTCTTTCTCAGCCAGTCTGCGCGCACTTGCCGACGGACGAACCTGGAAGGCAATGATGATCGCATTTGAAGCAGCAGCCAGAGTGATATCCGATTCGGAAATCTGACCCACCGCTTTGTGAATTACATTTACTTCGATCTCTTCGGTTGAAAGCTTGATCAACGAATCAGACAACGCCTCTACAGAACCATCCACGTCACCTTTAACGATCACGTTAAGCTGCTGGAAGTTTCCGATTGCGATACGGCGGCCGATATCGTCCAGAGTAAGTAGTTTCTGGGTACGGAGACCTTGCTCACGTTGCAACTGCTCACGTTTAGTAGCGATCTCGCGGGCTTCCTGTTCTGATTCCAGTACGTGGAAGGTATCACCTGCCTGAGGTGCACCATTCAAACCAAGGATCAATACCGGTTCAGCCGGTCCTGCCTCTTTCACGCGTTGGTTACGCTCGTTGAACATCGCTTTTACGCGGCCATAATGAGTACCGGCCAACACCACATCACCCATTTTGAGGGTTCCGTTTGAAACCAATACAGTAGCCAGGTAACCACGACCTTTATCCAGTGAAGATTCGATAATCGAACCGGTTGCACGTTTATTCGGATTAGCTTTAAGATCCAACATCTCCGCTTCAAGCAACACTTTCTCGAGAAGCTGGTCAATGTTGAGACCTTTTTTCGCAGAAATTTCCTGTGACTGGTATTTACCACCCCAGTCTTCCACGAGGTAGTTCATATTTGCCAGAGCCTCTTTGATCTTCTCTGGATTTGCACCCTGTTTATCTATTTTATTGATGGCGAAAATCATCGGTACATTCGCAGCCGAAGCGTGGTTGATCGCCTCAATGGTCTGAGGCATCAGGCCGTCGTCAGCAGCAACGATGATAATCGCAACGTCAGTAACGTTTGCTCCACGGGCACGCATCGCTGTAAAGGCTTCGTGACCCGGAGTATCAAGGAAGGTAATCTTACGACCATCGGGCAGATCCACGTGGTATGCACCGATGTGCTGGGTAATACCTCCGGCCTCACCGGCGATAACGTTAGCCTGGCGGATGTAGTCGAGCAATGAAGTTTTACCGTGGTCAACGTGACCCATCACCGTTACGATTGGTGAACGCGGTTCGAGATCCTCTTCGCGGTCTTCCTCTTCGGCAATAGCCTCTACTACGTCGGCACTTACATATTCTGTTTTGAATCCAAACTCCTCGGCAATCAGGTTGATCAGTTCCGCGTCGAGACGCATGTTAATCGACACCATTTTACCCACGCTCATACAAACGCTGATGACATCCATTACCGAAACGTCCATCATATTTGCCAGGTCATTTACCGTTACGAATTCGGTCAACTTGATTACCTGTTTTTCGAGCATTTCCTGTTCTTCCATCTCACTACGACGGGTAGATACAGCATCCCGTTTTTCACGACGGTATTTTGCTCCTTTTGATTTGGTTTTGGTAGTCAGGCGGGCAAGCGTCTCTTTGATCTGCTTTTGTACATCCTCTTCGCTAACCTCAGCCTTGATTGGTCTTTTGAATTTCGGCTGATGCGGTTGTTTTGCACCCTGCTGCTGTTGTCTGTTATCAGGACGGCTACCACCGGCGTTCGTTTGAGCACCGGTCTTCTCGATGTCCACTTTCTCACGCTTGATGCGGTCGCGTTTTTTCTTCGCGTCTGCTGATGCATTCGCACCCTGACCTTGCTGGGCTCCCTGCTGATTAGGTCTGTTCTGACCTTGTTGCTGGCCCTGTCCCTGAGCACCTGGCGCAGTTTTTTTCAGGTCAACGCGTTGTTTATCTTTGGCTTCACGCTCTTTGCGTTTTTCCTCTTTTGATTTTTTCTTCGGACGGGTAGTCTGGTTCAAAGCACCCAGGTCGATTTTTGTCACCACCTTGATGTTTGATTCAAACTTCGGTTTGTTGAGACGGAAAGGCTCGTCACTGTCATCCAAAGATGCTTCTTCGCTTACAGTCTGGCTATCAGAGTCATCATTATTGTCTGAATCTTCGTCCGGTCCTTCGAAGCTTTCTTCTTCGTCGTAGTCTTCTTCGAATACCTCCTCTTCGACTTTCTTCGGTTCTGATTTCGGAGCCTCTTCCACTTTCACCGGTTCAGGTTTTACTTCGATTGCCTGGGGAGCCGGGGCAACCTCTTCTTTCTTCTCCGGTTCAGCTTTTACTACCGGTTGTTCGGCAGGAGCAGGCTGAGCAGCAGGTGCTGCCGGTTTCTTGTTCAGGTCATCCAGGTTGATTTTACCTACTTCTTTAAATTTAGGCTTAAACTCGTCCGGAACCGAAGTCTTGATTTCAGACGGTGCTGCCGGTTTCGCCGGAGCAGGTGCCGGAGCGGGTACTGGTGCCGGAGTCGGCTCTATAGAAACGGTTTCCTTATGTTTCTCTTTGTGGAAACGCTCCTGGATAATTTTTTCAGATTCCTGTTTCAGGCTCTTATCTTTACTAAACTCTTTGACGAGCAGCGCAAACTCATCATCACTGATTTTCGCGTTGGGGTTAGCCTCAACGGTAAATCCTTTTTTATGCAGAAACTCGACAACGGTCTGGATTCCTACGTTTAAGTCTTTGGTTACTTTGTTTAATCTTATCGACATATCTTTGCTCCCTTGGTCGCTTTGTTATGGTTAAAAAATGGTGATTTACATGGCTTCATTAGTCTTCAAATTCAGCCTTAAGGATATTCATCACCTCATCTACGGTATCCTCTTCAAGGTCGGCTTTCTCAATAAGCACTTCTCTCGGAGTTGAAAGTACAGCTTTCGCGGTAGCGCAACCGATGCTTTTCAGGGCATCAATTACCCATACATCGATTTCGTCAGAGAATTCATCCAAATAGATATCTTCTTCTTCGCTCTCTTCGATGTCGCGGTAAACGTCGATGGTGTATTCGGTCAACATCGATGCCAGCTTGATGTTCATACCGCCTTTACCAATCGCCAATGAAACCTATTCCGGTTTCAGGAACACTTCCGCTTTTTTCTCCTCTTCATTTACACGGATAGAAGAGATTTTAGCAGGACTCAATGCACGCTGGATAAACAGCGAGATGTTGGCAGTGTAGTTAATCACGTCGATATTTTCGTTACGCAACTCGCGCACAATACCGTGAATACGTGAACCTTTCACCCCCACACATGCACCAACCGGGTCGATACGGTCGTCAAACGACTCTACCGCCACTTTGGCCCTTTCACCCGGGATACGGGCAATTTTCTTAATCAGAATCAGTCCGTCGTTGATTTCTGGCACTTCCAGTTCAAACAGGCGCTGAAGGAAGAGCGGTGATGTACGTGACAGGATAATTTTCGGGTTATTGTTTTTGTTTTCAACGCGGGCAATCACAGCACGCACGATTTCGCCTTTGCGGTAAAAGTCAGCCGGGATTTGCTCGGTTTTCGGCAGCAACAGCTCGTTGCCTTCGTCGTCGAGAATGAGCATCTCCTTTTTCCAGGTCTGGTAAACCTCGCCGCTTGCGATTTGGCCAATCATGTCTTTGTATTTGTTGTACAAAGTGTCTTTTTGCAGCTCCATAATCTTCGAAGCCAGTGTCTGGCGAAGGTTCAGGATGGCACGACGGCCAAAATTCTGGAAAAATACCTCATCAGAAACTTCTTCGCCCACCTCATAGTCGGCATCGATCTTTTTAGCTTCAGAGAGGGAAATTTGCAGGTTCGAATCTTCGAAATCCTCATCAGATACTACCTCGCGGTTTCTCCAGATTTCAAAGTCTCCTTTGTCGGGGTTGATGATGATATTGTAATTCTCATCGGTGCCAAACATCTTAGCAATCACATTGCGGAATGACTCCTCCAGAACGCTGACCATGGTTGTTCTGTCGATGTTCTTCAAATCTTTGAATTCAGCAAATGTATCAACCATGCTGATAATTTCCTCTTTCTTGGCCATCTTACTTAAATCTGATTAGATATTTACAATGTTTAATTTCTTCGTATTTAAAGCTGAGGTTTGATTCTACCTCTTTTTTGCGCTTCTCGCCTTCGATTTTCACTTTTACCAGAGTAGTTACGGTGAAATTCTCCTCGTTGGCATATGTTAAAACGCCCGTAAGTTTCCGTCCGTCTTTGGTGAGGACTTCTACTTCGTTACCAATATTCATTTGATACTGGCGTAATACCTTGAACGGCTGCGTAACACCTGCAGAACCTACTTCCAGTTCGTAATCCTCCACCTCGCGGTCGATTCTCGATTCGATGAGACGGGTCAGTTTTACACATTCTTCGATATCGATACCCTCCTCGCTGTCAATCTCAACAACGATGGCGTTGCCCGGACGGACCATCACGTCCACCAAAAAGCTTTCGGACTCCGCCAGCCCCTCTTCTACAATTGCTTTGACTAATTGTTTGTCAATCATTTTACAATCTATACGTTTAAGAATGAAAGAAGGGGGCTACTCGCCCCCTTTCCCTGTCTTCAATTCGGCTGCAAAGATAGTAATAATTGGTTTATTTCCAAAACATTCTGTGTTTTTTAGGCGAATTGAGCGTTTTGCACAGCTTCTATTTCTTTGACATTTAAAACTTCCAGCGCAACAAAAGATAAATATCACTTTTCTTATTTCCCTGAATAGCTTCGAACCCGCTACCAATCACCTCCCGGTCCCGGTAAACTGTTTGTGCAAATTTCAACCAGCAGGAGAGTTTGTCATTAAGCTCATACCTGAAATTAGCCATCCAGTGATATCCTTTTCCATAGAAAGACGGGAAAGAAAATGCATAAAGCACACTCTTTTCATAGGCGTAAACAGCATTGTTATAGCCACCTGTATCGAAAATCATCAATTGAAAATCACTAGACAAGGGAAGCCCTCCCCACTTCTTGCTTATGCTTTGCGATATAGCCAACCCTTCTCCAGGTGAACCCATTTCCTCTTTGTAACGATTGTAGTCGATGGCGGTTTGCAGCTTCACTGTTTTACCCATTGAGTATTCACACTCCCAACGCAAACGCTGTGTATCGTATTTCTCCGTTTGGTAAAGAATTGTTTCCCCGGGGACATCTTTCTCTTTTTCCTTGTAACGGTATCGCAAACTCATTTGCAGATTATCA
The DNA here is from genome assembly GCA_030706585.1 of Bacteroidota bacterium. Classification (GTDB taxonomy): domain Bacteria; phylum Bacteroidota; class Bacteroidia; order Bacteroidales; family UBA7332; genus CAXXIC01. The sequence goes on along the minus strand of JAUZOF010000283.1, from coordinate 591 downwards.
CTCATCGTGTATTCCACCTGTAACATACCATCAAAACCGTAAGAGGGTTGGCTTACGCCATATTTCAACCAGGGAAAACGAAACAGGTCTGCATAACCTCTCACCAGCCATTTGCTTTTGGGGCGCCATTCCACACCCCAGTACACACCCTGTTCATTTTGCGTCCGGCTTGACTCGGCAAATGAAGCGCTGTAATAGGCGTGATATGACCGGGAATAACTTCGTTGAAGAATACTGGCACTAAACCTGGATGAAGCTCTGATTTGCATGCCGTTCAGGGTCGCTAGCGAACCATTGCCACAGATGGCAGTTTCGCCAAGAAAAAACAACCTTCCTATGCGGTATTGATAATCAATACTGAAGTTTGAGTTTTCCTTTCCCCTGAAATCAAAAAAATTATCTCTTCGCGCTTCCGGAATGACGGGCTTATCGAAAAAGTAGCGCAACGCCGTCGCCCCGATCTTAAGCCGCCCGCATCGTCTTTGCCAGTTGGCTCCCAGCAGCGACATGGTAAAAGCACTCCGCTGCTTCAGATCATTCTCTGTATTGTAATAAGAGTCGGATTTCAGGCTGGTCAACACAGAGTCGTGT
>JAUZOF010000282.1 GCA_030706585.1 Bacteroidota bacterium | reverse complement strand
GCAGTAGTAACTCCTCAGGGTACTACGGCATTTAGTTCCCCGATCATGCAGGGAGTGGTGTAAAAATATAAATTATCAGGGAGATCTCTAAATAGATATCCGTATAACTCTGTTCATTCTCACTGGCTCTGTATATTGATGGAGTCAGTGAGAAATAATAGAAATGTTATAGGAATAATAATGTCCAATATGTGAAATCCAATACTAGATTTGATATTTATTATTTATAAATAAACTTATTCGAACAGTCACATGTTGTTTGTATTATAAATAGAAAGTCTCGCAATCCTTGAATTAGACAATTATTAGTTTAATACTAATTTATCGACAAAAAAGCATACACAACTCATAATAATCAGTATATCTAATTATTAAACCACCCCTTATCTATTGTTGTATAGTATAATACAATCATAAACGGTCATCTCTGGATTTTCAACAACTATATGATTATATAAATATCTCATTTACTGAAAAAAATCTTTTTATATAGAAGGCGACTAGTGGGGTGATTAAGTTTTAGGTGAGCTGCCCCTATACTAAACACCTATGATCCTACACACATTGCCAGATTCCTGCTTGGCAATGTCGCGTGTCTACTACCGACTGTTTGTTGGATAAATAAGACTTTATAATCGCAATCCTTTTTCTGTACTACTTTATAAAGATCTATCTCAACTAAACGAAATTATCAAATCTTCAAATGATAGAAGGACATAATACGACTTCTATCAAGTAATTAACATCAAATTCATTTATACTATGACAACAATTGTTTTGACGAAAGAACAGATGGATTCTATCCGATTGGATATGGATCAAAAGTGTGAAATGCTAACTGATGCCGAAGTATTGGCGTTAGCTCAAAAGGTCAATGAAGCTATTAATCTTCCATTTCTGGGAGAAGAAGCTGAGCTAAAGGTTTTTGTAAAGATAGTCCGTTTTGTAGATAAAGAGCTTTATAAACTATTGCCAAATGAGTATTATGAACTAGTACATAACGCTGCCGACGGAATTACAAAAGAAGAAGCTGATGAGATAGTTGTTCGTTTAACCCCATTGATTAACAGTGTTGTGAATATCCCTGTAATACCTGAAGTCCTTGAAGGTAAATTGATTGAACTTATCCTCAGACTTATTATCAATTGTCTGGTAAAAGGAGCTAAACTGGATGAAACAACACCTGCGTAATAATGACAATAACTTTTAAATGAAATATCACAACTATGAAAGTTACACAATTTACCCAGAATGCGCGAATACTAAGCATTCTGGACAACGTGAAAAGCAAGGTTAGTGGCCATCAGTTCTCCGATATTATTGATAAAGATAAAAATCAGTATGTTGATTTAGTCCAAGAAGGTGGAGGAACACTGGGAATTGCCCTGCTTGGCTATGTGTATGTATTAGAACAGTGCGGAATACGTTTTTTGCAATTGGCAGGAACATCAGCCGGAGCCATTAATACATTGTTACTGGCGGCTTCCGGTCCTATTGATGAAAGTAAAAGCGAGAAATTACTAGAATATCTGGGAAATAAAAATCTATACGATTTTGTAGATGGCGATAACGATGCTAAAGATTTTATTGATGCTTTACTAAGCGATGCCGGCTATCTAAAACTGGCATTGAAAGGAGCTCAGGTCATTGATAATTTCAGGGATGATTTAGGACTGAATCCAGGAACAAACTTTCAGAACTGGATCCGGAATATACTAAATCAAATGGGTATTAAGAACCTGGGAGATCTTAACAAACTAAGAGAGAAGGGCGTATCAGAAGGTAATTTCCTCAAGAATAGAAATGATGGCTTTGAAATAACAAGCCCGGAACTCTTCAAGAAAATAGCTTTGATTACTGCTGACATAACGACAGAGAGCAAAATCGTTTTTCCGGAAATGGCTGATCTCTTTTATGCGAATCCAGACACTGCGAATCCTTCTGATTTTGTGAGAGCATCTATGTCTGTACCTATGTTTTTCCATCCTTTCAGAATTAAAAACATACCGAATAGTCCAGCTCAATGGCGCAAATGGAATCAACGGGTAGGATTGAATACGGATATCCCTTCAGAAGTCATGTTTATGGATGGTGGTATTATATCTAACTTCCCAATCGGTATTTTTCATAAGAATAATATGGTGCCCACTGCACCCACATTCGGTGTAAAGATTGGATTGGACAAAACATCAGTCAATAAAAACGAAAAGATATTCGGAGTCATTGGTTCAATCTTTGATACGGCTCGTTTTTCTCAGGATGAAGAATTCCTGAGAACACATGAAGACTACAAATATTTGATTGGTTATATTAATACCGGCACACACAACTGGTTAAACTTTGCTTTGTCAGATGATGAAAAGCTCGACCTCTTTGTTCGGGGAGCTGAAGCGGCCGCCGCATTTCTAAAAGACTTCAACTGGGCTGAATATAAGAAGATGCGAAGCACTAAAAGTCTGCTATATGCAAATACAACACAGGTATCACAATCTTTAAATCTCAATCAATGAAAACCCCATTATTAAACGTACAAATTCCTTCAATATATACGAAAGGAAATCAACCGGCATTATTACCGGCAAGAATGGCAAAATGTACTCCAGATATGTATCATGCCCTTCATTCTATTGCGACAGATTTGCAAGAAAAAGGAGGTAAACTGGTTCTTTCGGATATGTTCCGGAGCTACGATATGCAATATCAGGCCAATTTGGATTATAGAAGCGGGAAGAAAGCGGCGTACAGTCCTCCACCCGGAGGTAGTATGCATGAAGCCGGTCGTGCTATAGATATTGACTTATCTCAGATTAAGGTTTCACTGGCAGAATTTTGGGCAATTTCTCAAAAATACGGAGCCACACCAATCATAAGCCAACCCAATGCAGGATTAAAAGAAGCCTGGCATTTTGATTGCCGGGGAAGTCATGGGTTAATCTATGAATATTATAAGAATGGGAAAGGAAGTAATATGAAACCTTACACAGCAATGGCTGTGAGTTCAATTCTTTCACTTGGAATTATGGTTGACAGATTTGGTAACCATTGTAATGAAGCATTTATTCAAAGCGGACTGATTCGTTTAGGTTTTGATATTGGAGATATCGACGGTTACATTGGAGCCAATACCAATGCTGCATTGAAGAAAGCGGGGATTACATCTTCATCTGTGGAAGATATTATCAAACAGATAGAAGATATGCTTCAGGCAAAATTCCCCATAGAGTACCAGGCAGTCATTGATGAAGGAATCGACGAAGTAATTCCGGAGCATATCATGGGATAATCTTTAAAGCCAGATATCAAAAATATCAAGCTACTTAAGCCGACTATTGCTTAGAGTATACTTATTGGGATATCGATTTAAAGCAATAATCGAAGTGTATTGACATCAGTATTTCATTTAATAGATCTCAGAGTGCTGTATATCACAGCACTCTGGATATTCAAATAATACAATAATATGGGAAAGATTAAATGGGAAAAACTCGCAATAATAGCACCCTTTGTTTCATCGATTATTGTTGCCATTTTTGCGGCGATAACGACTTGGTATGGTACAAAACTATCAAATCAAGTGGAACATCTTAAGACTGATATGGAGGAAAACAAGATGATTAGTAGCTTAGTTAGTAATCTATCGAATGACCCAATCTCCTGTGTCAAATTTGATTTTGCTCTCTTAGCTCTCGAACGCTATTTAAGAAATTCTAGTAGCAATGGAGAATTAACACCCCAAGATAAAGAAATGCTTATCGGTTTTGCACAAACTCTAATCCTTGACAGAAAAAAAACTGATTCTGTATTGTATGAAAAGATGCTAATCCCTATTGACTTCCTCCAAAGGTATGATACTATGAGATTAATGGAAATAAAGAAGATTCTTGCTAATCAAAGACTTCAGAAACGCTTAGCTGTGTCTTCCGAAATATTGAACAACATGACGCTTTTATCAAATCCTCCAATAAGAAATACAAGGGAACTAAGCACTAATGATAATGAGTTATCCAAGGTTCTAAACAAAGTCGCATATATCCAATATTCAAACCTTGACAAACAAGATGAGGCATTGAATATTCAAAAAAAGCTATCTGAAAATCATTGGGTAGTTCCAGACGTTGATTTTGTGAAAGGAACTTATACTCATACTATTAGATACTTCCACCAGAATGACAAATCTTTGGCAGATGAACTGAAAAAGTTATTAGGGAAAAGATACCGAATAATTTATGTAAAGAGTTCCGTTTATGAAGAAATTGTACCGAATGGCCAAGTTGAGGTATGGATTTCATTCGAATAATAACACTTCTCCTTCTCTTAAAGGAGAGAATATTTATTTCAGTTCCTTTATATCAAAATAATACTTAGGGGGAGAATTCGTAAGATTAAAGGGAGATATTACCAAACACTTTATTTTATTGAGTTGTACTCCCTTTATTTTCTCCCATTCTCCATCGCAAAAGCCACCAATTCCGCCGTATTCTTCACCTCTGTTTTGACAATCAGGTTGGTCCGGTGTTTTTTGGCAGTAGTAACGCTGATGAAAAGTTCGGAAGCAATCTCCTTATCGGTCTTTCCTCTGGCGATCAATGCCAATATCTCTTTTTCGCGTGTTGTCAGGTGGCTTAACCGGAGCTCTCGCTGTAGTCTTGAGATCTCTTTCAGCGCATTATTTAACTGATTATCCGCGTGCATAACCTCCGAAATCTCCATAGCAACGGATAACGATCTTTGGGGAGAACCATCTTCAAAAAAACCGATAACGACAGTTTGATTATAGAGCCAATGATATCGGGTGCTGTTCTTAGGCTTAATCCGGTAGATGCAGATAAAGGTCATTTCGGAATGATCGGAGTTATGCCAACAATATGAAGAGGGAACAATCTCATGATCATCGGGATGAATAAGTGTTCGCAGGAAATCATACTTCAACAGATCAATCTCCTCCCGCGAATACCCGATCAGCTCATGTCCCCGTTGGTTATACCAGAGATTTCGCATGCTATTGGAATCACCGGGTATATCCAGCTGATTAATGTAGATGATAGCCGGAAGGGAATGCAGGATATTATTAGCAAATGCTGCCTTTTCGGCATATACCCTGTAAGGCTCAGGGATTTCTTCAATATGTATATTATATGGTAAAGGATTGAGCATTGCTGAAAGTTGTTTGGGTTAATCTTTTGGGGTTCGAATTCAGAGCAATCGTTTAGCATACTCCACATTCCATGGCAAAAGCCACCAGTTCCGCCGTATTCTTGACCTCCGCCTTAGCGATCAGGTTAGTCCGGTGTTTTTTTGCTGTGCCGACACTGATAAATAACCTTTTAGCGATCTCCTTATCGGTCTTTCCCCTGGCGACAAATGCCAGAATCTCTTTTTCCCGCTGGGTAAATTTACTGAGACGCAATTCATTCTTCAGCCGGGCAATCTCTCTCATGGAATCGATCATATGATTATTGGAATGCATAACCTCTGAAATCTCAAATGCAACATTGAGAAATACTTTAGGCGAGCCATCCTCGTGATATTCGATGATAATAGACTGACCATACATCCAATGATACTTAGTATCATTCTTCGGTTTTATTCTATACATCCCGACATAAAATAATACAGGCAAATCAGAATATCCCCATTCATAGGAAATAGGCCCTACCTTTAAATCATCGGCATATATAATATTCTGCTGAAAGTTATACTTCATATCATCAATCTCTTCCCGTGAGTATTTAATAAAGTCATAACCTCTTTGATTCAGCCATATATTCTTCACCGAATTACAATCTCCGGGGATATCCATCTGATTAATGTAAATAATAGCCGGAAGAGAATGGATGATGTTTTGATAAAACGCCGTGTCATTTAACCGCACACGAAACGATTGAGGGATTTCATCGATATTCATAAATGACAAGGTTTAAAGTATTATTAAATAGAAATAAGAGTACTGTTTTTTTGTTCGAATCGAGAATAATCTTTTTAATATACACCACTTTCCATCGCAAAAGCCACCAGTTCAGCCGTATTTTTGACCTCCGCCTTGGCGATCAGGTT